>JAFYNU010000178.1 GCA_017547975.1 Clostridia bacterium | reverse complement strand
TGGTATTTTGCGCCGCCGGCGTGCATATTGCGCCCCCGGGCCAGGCAGTCGTCGATCATGCAGGATAACAGGTAGCTGGGCCGAGCCTTTTGGGCCGCTTCGCTTGCGATATCCTGCTCTCTGAGGTAAATATGGGTCAATCGCCGGACTTCCTCCCGGAAATCGGCGTAAAAGCTTTCGAAATCAGCATAGGCCGCCAGGCTCTTTGTGGCATGGAAGCCTTCGATCCTCCGTCCGGTACGCAGGCACACACCCCCGGTGACCATCAGCTCCAGCATTTTGGATGCATTTTGCCAACCGATATAGAGGTAGTCGCTGGTCTTACCCTGCACCCCAACCTCCATGCAGCCGCCGCAGCCGTAGCCAACGGCATCTTCGAAGGGGGTACCCCGTTCCACCAGGGCTCCCACCACCGCCGGGTCGTAAAGAATCTGGGCCCGGTTCCGTCCCGCCATCATGTAGCGGGCGCAAAGGGTCACCAGATCCTCCGGGGGATCCTTGGGCAGACGGACGTACACCGAGGGATGGGTGATATCCAGGTCGATGATCGACTCCACCATCATGTAGGTCAGGGGATTCACCGCCGAGCTTCCGTCGGGATTGGTGCCCCCCACCACAATGGCTTCCACCCACATATCCTGCTTGAAAATGCGCTCGTTGATGCGCAAAAAGAGCTCGTCAATGATCTCCCGGGCCTCCGCCAGGGTGATCGCCCCCGCCTCCAGATCCCGTTTCAGATAGGGCCACAGGTAGTGGTCCAGCCACCCCGGGCCGTTGCCGCCGTAGGGGTTTTCGCTCATGACCACAATGTGCTGCATGTAAAAGGACTGCACCGCCTCCCGGAAGTTTTCCGCCGGGTAACGGGGCACCTTTTCCATCCGGCAGGCAAGTTCTTCCATCCCCAGCGCCCGGTACGGGGCAATATGCTTGTCGTTGAAAGCGAGAAGGGCATTCAGCATGAGAAGAACGCCCCGGTAGAACTCCCGGGCTTCCTCATCCTTCGGGTTTTCCAGAAGGGTTTCCACCTCCCGCATCAAGCCCGACACCCCTTTTTCCAGGATGCGGTGGAAAAACCAGGTCACGTGCCCCTTGGCAAGGCCGCCGATCAGCTGGTTTTCCTGGAGCTCCCGGCCTTCGGGATACTCCGCAAGGAAGGCCTCCTGTCCGGCGTAGCGTTCGTCCAGGGTGGTGTCCGGGTCGGCCACCGGCTCTTCGTTATAATAGACTCTGCCGCCGATGCGGTCGGTTTCGCTGACGTAAACCTCCATATTCTCCACAGCGTAGGCCATGGAGCGGGCCACCTTTTCCCACTGGGGCAGGTCCTGAAACATGGTCTTTGCGGCGGTGTGCAGGTCGTGCTGGAAGTGTCCCCTGGTACCGGCGGTCCCCCGGCGGGCACATTCCTTTTCCAATTCCACAATACGGGGGGTAAGCATGGTTGATTCCTCCGAATTCAGCTTACAGCGATCTTTTTCATCCACTTCCGGCTCTTCATCCGGCCGATGCACCAGAAGGATTTGATGGCCCAGTCAATCTTGAGGGCAACATAAATAATGAAGGGGGATGCGTTCCACACAAAGGCGGTCAGGAAGCCCAGGGGCAGAGATACCACCCGGAGGAAGAGCACGTCGGCCACAAGCAGAAACTTGGTGTCCCCGCCGCCCCGCAGGACTCCCTTGGTGGTAACGCCCTGCATAGTCTGGAAGACCACCATGATGGCCACGGCGTACATGAGCTGATAGGCGATTTCCCGGGTCTCCTCGGTAATATTGTAGGCTCCGATGATGAAGGGGGATGCACCCAACACAATCCCAGCCGCAAGGATACCCACGATCACGCTCATCCACAGGAAGATCCAGGACTGCTTGTAAGCCTCGTCCGCCTTGCCCTCCCCAAGGGTGTTGCCGGTGATGGTGCCGCTGGCATTGGAGATACCCTGGTTGAACACGGTGGAAAGACGAACGATCATGGCCATGATGGCGTTGGCCGAAACGAAGCTGGCACCCAGCCGGCCGACGATCATGCTGGTGACGTTGTTTCCAAGACCCAGGAACATATCGGAAATGATAACCGGGACACTGTATTTCAGGTAGTTTTTCACCATATAACCGCACTTGTCGAAGAGGTTCTTCAGCCGGTAGCCCACCTTCTTGTCCACAAACAGGAAGTAGCCGCCGATGATCCCGATTTCCACCAGGCGGGCAATGAGAGTGCCCAATGCGGCACCCTCGATCTGCATTTCCGGGGCACCCAGCTTACCGAAGATGAAGACCCAGTTGCCCCCCACGTTGACGAAGAAGGCAATGATGGAGGTGATCAGGGGCAGTTTCACCTGACGGGTGGAGCGCATGACGATGGTGAGGGTGGTCATGACGCCGAAGGGCAGATAGGTAAAGGCACTCAGGCGGAAATAGAGGATACCCTTTTCGATGATGGCGGGGTCATTGGTATAGATGGCCATGATCTGTCCCGGCCACAGGATGGTGGCCACCGTCAAGGCAAGGGCAATGGTGATGCAGATACGGAGCATGATGGTGATAACCGCCCGGAGCTTGGGCAGGTCTTTACTGCCCCAATACTGAGCTGTCAACACCGCCGCCCCGCCCCCAATGCCGAAACAAAGGATCTGGAAGAGATTGATGAATTCGTTTGCCAGGGAGGAAGCGGAGATTTGGATTTCCCCGTAGTTACCCAGCATGATGGTGTCCATCAGGTTCACCCCGATGGTAATCATACCCTGCAAAACCACCGGAATGGCGATTTTCAGCACGGTTTTCAGGAAGTCTTTGGTACTTTGTGTAGGCTGGTTCATGGCGCGTCACTCTTCTTTGCATAGATTTGTTCCTACATTATAGCACAGTTTTCCCGGTTTGTCCCACCTTTGGGAGAAAATTCGCGGCAATATTTCCCGGCGGAGCTTTCCCGCCAGCAACAGAAACGAGCAAGAGGAAAAGGACAGAAACCTTCTCTTCTTGCTCGTTTTTTGCTTAAAACAGGATCATGCCGCCGTCGGCACGGATTTGGGTACCGTTGTAGTGCTTGCCCTGCTCGGAAGCCAGGAAGACTACCATGTTGCCCACATCGGAGGGGAATCCCATCTTGTAGCGGAATTTGAACTTGCGGGAACGCTCCACCCGTATGCTCTTGAACTCCTTCAGGTCTCCCTTTTCCATGCTGGTTTTGAATTCAATTTCAATCCCACCGGGCAGAATGGCGTTGCAGGTGATACCGTACTGGGGACCCAACACAGCCAGTTCCCGGGTCAGCATGGTGACGCCTCCCTTGCTGGTGGCGTAGGCAATGTCAAAACTTGCCACTTTCTTGCCGTGGACTGAGGAAATGTTAATGATGCGGCCTCGTCCGCTTTCCTTAAGGTGGGGCATGGCACACATACTCAGGCGCAAAAAGCTCATGAGATTGACGTCCATGACCTTTTTGAAAAGCTCGGTGGGATACTCCACAATATCCCGATTGGGCTGGTAGGCGGCGTTATTCACCAGAATATCCAGCCTTCCGAATTTTTCCAAGGTGAAATCCACCACCTTCTGGGCCGATTCGGGTTTTGCCAGGTCACAGCCCAGAGGGACCGCCTCGCCCCCGCGGGAACGGATGAAAAGGCAGGTTTCCTCCGCCATGGTCATGTTGGCGTTGCCCACAATGACCACCTTGGCGCCGGCTTCCGCCAGACGGATACTGATTCCTTTGCCAACCCCTTTGCCGCCGCCGGTGACGATGGCCACCAGCCCTTCCAGCAAGCGGGTATGTTCTCCGGTTTTCAGGTCGGTACCCAGCACGATGGCCGGGCGTTCCAGATAATCAATCGTCACTGGAGCTCCACCTCCTTTGCCGGGGTATAGGTACGGTCGTGGTAGTAGTAGAGGAGACCGCCATCCAGCTTGATATCGGTGCCGTTGGCGTTTTTGGCATAATCACTGAGGAAGTAGAGGATCGCCCCCAGGGCATCCTCCGCATCCACCCGCAGGTGAGTGGGAACCTTGGTTTCAATGTCATAGGTGGCGGAAACCACATCGCTTTCAAACGCAGGATCCTCCGCGGCAATGGGAGCCAGCTTGATCATGTTGGACCGAAGCCCCATGTTGCCGTAATACATAGCTAGTTCCCGCATAAACATCTGCAGTGCCCCCTGGGAAACGGCATAGGCCGGATTCCCCCCGGTAGGCTTATCCGCAAAGATGGAGGAAAGGAAGATGATGGTCCCCCGACTTTCCTCCAGCATTTTCGTACCGATGTGCTTTGCCGCCTGGAAGGCGGAGAGGATGTTTTCCTCCACAGCCGACACAATGGCTTCAGCATCGTCCCCATCCAGGGCTGCACGACTGGTGGCGTATCCCGAGATCACCAGGGCATCGGGGGCTCCGGCCTTCGCCAGGAGCGCCCGAACCCCTTCCTTGGTGGTAATATCGCTGTTGTTTACAAAAACCTCATATCCCTTGGCTTCCAGGAGCTTTGTCAGTTCCCCCACCAAGGGATGCTTCCCATCGGTAAAGAGAATTTTTTTCATAGGGCATCAGGACCAGGTGCGGTCGTGGACCGGGTCGTCGTTATAGAGGTCGGTGGGTTCCCACATACCCGGAACTTCGGGGTGGACGAATTTGGCCAGAACCTCGTCGTTGAGGCTTTCGATGCCAAGACCCGGACGATCGGGTACCTGGATGTAACCATTCTGTACCAGGGGCTTGGGCAGACCGTCGTCGTAGATATCGTTCCATTCGGGGTGATCCACCGAGTGGAATTCCAGGGCGGTGAAGTTTTCGCTGACGGCGGCGGCATGGACGGCAGCCAGAGCACCAATGGGGCTTTCCGCCATGTGAATGGCCATGGCAACGCCGTTATCGGCGGCCAGGTCGCTGATCTTCTTGGTTTCCAGAATACCGCCGGTGGAGAGCACGTCGGGATGGATTACCGCCACACCCTGCTTGGCAAAGAGATCCTTGAAGCCTTCCTTCAGGTAAATGTCCTCGCCGGTGCAGATGGGCACGGTGGTGCTGCGGCGCAGGATGGCGTACTGGTCGGCCAGCTGCCAGGGGATCAGGTCCTCGGCCCAGGCCAGGTTGTATTTTTCAATGCGGCGGCAAAGCTTGATGCAATCCTCCAGACCCAGGTGACCGAAGTGGTCGATGGCCAGGGGAATTTCATAGCCGATCACTTCCCGCACGTCGTGTACGTACTGTTCCAGAATGTCCAGACCCTTTTCGGTGACGTGGATACCGGTGAGGGGGTGGGGAATGTTCTGGAGGTCGTAGGCACGGTGTTTCCAGAAGCGCAGTGCTTCCCCGTCACCATTTTCCTTGGCCTGACGGATCTTTTCGTACACCTTGCCCGACTGTTCCAGATACCCCAAAGGAGCCGAAATCGCGCCGGGAATCCCCGAAAGAATACCCAGGCCCAGGTCCATTTTCAGGAAGGTGTAGCCCATTTCCATGCGCTTTTTCAGGGCGTTGCCCATGTCGGTGCCGGTGTGCTTGCCGTCCACGTCGGTATCGCAGTAGATGCGGATCTGATCCCGGAATTTACCCCCAAGGAGCTTGTAGACCGGCTGACCGATGGCCTTGCCGGCCAGGTCCCACAGGGCTACCTCCACAGCGGAAACACCCCCCGCCTGCCGGGCGGGGCCGCCAAACTGCTTGATGCGGCGGAAAAGGCGGTCCACGTCACAGGGATTTTCCCCAATGAGCAGACGCTTGAGCTGTTGGGCATAGAGCTTGCTGGCACCGTCGCGCACTTCGCCATAGCCCACCAGACCCTGGTTGGTATAAATCTTCATCAAAATGCAATGCATGGGAAGCCCCGTGACGTTGCAGAAACGCATATCGGTAATACGAAGCTCCGAAGGATTGGAGAAGCTCGAAATGTTTCCTAAAATGCCTTCCATGGTATATCTCCTTTACTGTTTACAGAATCACGTCGGTGTTCTTTTCCGAAACCTTTTTGGCTTCCTCCAGCTCTTCGTTCCAGGTGAGGTGGCGGTATTCGGCGGTTTCGGGGGAGGTTTCGAACCAGTTTACAAAGTCTTCCATCATGGGGTAGGTCCAGGCGGTGTCGATCTGGGCAGTGGAGTAGGTCCCCTCCCGCAGACGGATGAAACCGAACACGTCCCGGATGTGGGATTTTTCGGCCCGGGTAACCACCTCTTCCGCAAGCTGGGGCGGAATGAAGAGCACGCCGGAAATGGTTGCCATAACCACGTCGCCGGGCAGGCAGGTGGCGTTGCCAATACGGGTGGCGGCGTTAAAGCCGGTCAATACCACGTCGGCAATGCCGGTGGGGTCACAGCCCCGATGGAGCACCTGGAGCTCGTCGATCTTTACGATCTGTTCCATATCCCGGATGCCGCCCCAAATGACGGCGCCTCCCCGCTTGGTGCGGTTGGCAATGGCGGTGGACAGGTTGCCCCCCACGTAGGTGCCCTGGAAGATCTTATCGAAAAGATCCACCACGATCACGTCGTCCTCCACCAGGGTATCGATGACCCACTGGTTGTAGGTGCCGTGGCGGCCTTCTTCTTCCTGGCCGAATTTCAGGGTGTAGTTATGCAGGTCGGGACGGGTGGGCACCAGGGTGGTGGTGACGGCGCGCCCAACCATGGTTTTGCCGGGATTGGTGTACTTAAATTCCCCCTGGAACTGGTACTTGTAGCCCTTGCTCCACAGATAGCCCCAGGCTTCCTCCAGGGTGATCTTGCGGATGCGTTCCAGCACGTGATCGGGTACCTTGGGGCGTCCGTCAGGGAAGCGTTCCCCGGTCCATTCCGGAGTCAGCTGGATAATGTCGTTGCGATCGTTAAAATGCATCGTGGGTCCCTCCTTATCGGGTTTTCTTAATGATTGTAGAATACCTTAAATTTCTCCCGCTGTCAAGCCTGTTTTTTGTTTCTTTTCCACAAGGACAAAAACGGAAGCTGTTCTCGTGGAAAAGAACGCTTCCGTTTTTCTTTTATTCGGTTTTCGGGGCAATTCTGCCGGCGGCGTAGCCGATGTATTCCTCGTCCTTGCGGCGGCCGTTATACCAAATATGATAACTGCCGTCTTCCGCCCGAACCACACCGGGTTTGTAACAGGAATCCTCGTCCCAGGTTCCGGGGGTGGGGGTCACCAGGGGATTTTCCGGCACCCTCTGCCAGTTGGTAATACCGTCCGCCGACCGGGCGGCACAAATGCAGGCGGTGTGGATATCCCGGTATCCGATGTAGAACATCAGGTACCCATCCCCCTCCCGAAGGATTTGCACAGCACCGATGCGGTTCTGTTCGTATTCCTTTTCGGGGTTACAGATAAAAATGGGGTTTTCGGGGTGTTTTTTCCAGGAAATTCCGTCTTCCGATTCGGCGTAGCAGATCACGTTGGGCTCGTAGGTTTCCCCCGCGGCATACCACATGCGGAATTTGCCGTCTTCGTACATCACAAAGGGATTCATCACCGATTCCCCTTCAAACTCTGCCTCGGGCACCATAATCGGATCCTTTTGGATGCGATGGAACTTAATGCCGTCGTCACTTTTGGCAATACCAATGGCCGAAACGCCATGGCCGTTCTCCCACACCTGACCGGTGTACCACATCAGGTAGCCATCCCCATGGGGATCGGGCAGAACACAGTTCCGGTTCAGCATCTTTTCCCAATCGGAATCGGGTTCGGGACCCAGGGTAATGATGGGCTCATCCCAGGTGACGCCGTCGTCCGAAAAGGTCACCGCCAAAGAATCCTTGGGCCGCCAGGAGATATCCATGCGCAGTCTTCCATTCTGGTGCCACACGTAGGCATCGAACATGGTTCCGGTTTCCCGACTGCCGAATACCGGAGATTTTTCGTGTTTCTGAAAGCTTCCCGTAAATTGACTCATGATACGTCCTCCATCAAAGCTCAATTTCCATGGTCAGGTCATCTTCCGGGGCTTTTGTGTACTCTCTGCTTCCATCCACAAGAACCCGAAGTCCCATATTTGGTT
>JAFYNU010000177.1 GCA_017547975.1 Clostridia bacterium | reverse complement strand
GACCCGGTCCACCAGCTCCTCAAAGGTGGCCTTCAAAATCCGGAAGGCCACGTGGCCGGGTTGAGATTCCGCCACGTCCAGCTGGGGATCGGTCAGGTTGAGAATCACAAACTCCCTGCCAGGGGTCTTTTGCAGTTTGATCATCGTTTTTCCCCCTTCCAAAGATGGGATGCATCCACGTATTCGTGGTGGATTTCCCGCACACCCGCATCCCCCACCGTCATGACGGTGCCGCCGTTCAGGTCGGTGTGCCAGTAGGCCCCGGTGCCGATTTTCAGGGCGTAGCTCAACCGGATGCCGTGATAGGGAATGGAGCAATTGTTGATGTGGTCGTGACCCGCAAGGACGTGGCGGGTATGACCCAGCTCTTCCAAAACCGCCAATACCCCGTCCTCGTAATCGGGGCTGCCCACGCCTTCCCGGAAGACGCCGAAGGAATCCCGCTTGTATTCTTCTTTCCAGCCCACGCCCCGGTAGCTGTCCTCCAGGGTGACCCGATCGATGGCCCGCACGTCCTCCTCCAGAGCGTCGTACATGGCTTCCCGATAGCAGTAGGGCGGGATGTGCATCATCATCACCGACCGATCGCATCCCATTTCCCGGAGGGATGCCACCTGTTCCCGGTACCAAACCAGTTGGGCAGGGAGCAGGGACGCGTAGGAGCCGTAGGTTTTGGGTACCAGGTCTTTATCCAGCAGGCTGATCCTGACGTAATCGTGGCTGTCCATCATGATCAGCGACTCCAGGGTCTTCTCCCCCTCCATGATGGCGATCACGTAGTTGCCGTTGCCAAGGGCCGGATCCCCCTTTTCGAAAAGGCAATGGGGGCAGGCCAGGAATCGGTCGGCCATTTCGTCCACGTACTCCGGCCAATCGCCGTTGTCGTGATTGCCCCACACCGGTGCCCAGGGAATGCCGGTGGCTTCCATCATATCCATAAAGAGCCGGTAGGAGCCGTCAAACCCCTTCCCCTGGGAAATATCCCCGGTGATGGTGATCAGGTCGGGCTTCACCCGTTCCAGGAGCCGATCCAGGGTGTAGCGAAGGATCTCCTCCTCAAAAACCGTTCCGTAGCCGCCGGCTACGTCCTCCCCCTGGCGAATATGCAGATCGGTCAGATTCAGAATCACAAAATCCTTGCCGGGGGTCTTTTGCAGCTTGATCATAGGGTCACCTCACATTTTCTTCTGGTAAGCCAGGGTGAGCTTTCCCCCATCACGGGGAATGGGAGAGCGGTCGTCCCCCCGGAGAATTTCCCGGTCGGCCTTGTCCCGGACTTCGGGAATCCGGTAGGTTTTGCCATCCAGATTTCCAAGGTGGGCGTAGATGCCCGCCAGGGAGAGGATGACGCTTTTATAAATATCGAAATCGGGTTCCCGCTCCCCTGTCAGATACTGGCAAATGCGGCGGCAGATGCGCCCGTCGGCGCCCCCGTGTCCGGTGGATTTTTCCTCTTCGGTGAGCTCCGCCGCCGGGTCATAGAGGACCGTCTCCCCGGAATTTTTCCGCAGAAGAATCCGGTCCTGGTTGGTGCGTTCGGTTTCCACCGTTCCCTTTTCGCAGGACAGGCGGAACCACTTTCCGGCAGGGCCGATTTTGCACCAACCGGTGGCGCGGAACACCGACCCGTTGTCCATTTTGTAAAGGGCTACGCCCCCGGCGGATTGGCTTTTCATCAATCCGGCGTGGCGGATTTCACAGCTTTTGGTGGCGATTTCCATGCCGCAGACCTCCCGGGGTTCCAGCCCGGTGGAGGCCATCAGCACCCCCAGGGAGTGCATATTGTAGTAGATTCCCGGCAGGTAGCTTCGCCAATGCTCCGGGGTGGGGATGATGCTCAGCACCTCCCGGTCGGAAAGCAGGGGGTGAAAATACTCGGCTTCGGCGTAGAGTACCTCCCCCATTTCCCCCGATTGATACACCCGGGTCAACTCCCCGGGCCCAATCATTTCGGGGCAGTTGGCCGCCAGCATATACTTCCGCCCGGTGCGTTCCACACATTCCAAAAGCTCCAGGCATTCTCCTGGGGTGATGGCCGCGGTGGTTTCGCTGATGACGTCCACCCCTGCCTCCATGGCACGGATGGCAAAGGGCGCATGCTGATGGAAGAAATTGGAGAGAATCACGGCATCGATGCCAACACGTAACATATCCTCCATTCCTTCGCATACCGCCGCCTCCGCCCCGGCCCAGGTCCGGATTTCTTCCCGCACAAGGGG
>JAFYNU010000176.1 GCA_017547975.1 Clostridia bacterium | reverse complement strand
CTTTTCGATGAGGCCGCCGCCCCATACCCGGATCAGGTTCACATGTCCCGATTGGGCCAGGGTCAGAAGCCGCTGGTAGCGCTCCCGGGTGACTGCGCCGTACATATGATCCAGGGGCGTCATGTTGACCCCCTTGATGTAGATCTCCCGGCCGTTGATCACCGGCACGTAGGGGAGGACGGAAGGATCGGCGCACTCCGGCTTTTTGTAGGAGACGGTGCGCAGACCGAAGGGGCGGGTGACCCGGTCGTCCCGGGTGGAAATCGTAATGTCGTAAAGGGGCTGGTCGCCGTAGCCGTTGGGCCACCAGAGCTTGGGATTCTCCACCCGCAGGGTCAGGGTGGTGCGGTCGCCTTCACGGGAGCCGCTGGCCTTGTCCAATCCTTCACCGGCGAAGGCGATCTCGGCGGTCAGTTGGTCGTTTTTGGCGCTGACTTCCACCAGCCCATCCCCCAGGTAACGCAGGGAAAGATCCTCCAGGGGGTCGTCGCAGATGTCCAGGAAGACCTCGTCGTAAAGTCCCAGGTTCACCAGGCGGGTACCGAAGTCCCACTTGTAGCCAAATCTGGCCTTTTGGGTGAAGGTGCGGCTGGTGTAGCCGATCTGACCCATCTCGTTGGGGGCATTTTCCAAAATGACCACCAGGGTGTTTTCCTCGCCGGGTTTGACCAGTTCGGTCACGTCGGCGACGAAGGGGACATACATCCCCTCGTGTTCCCCAAGGAGGGTCTGGTTCAGGCTGACATGGGCGTGGTAGTCCACTCCCTTGAGCACCAGGCGGACCTTTTTGCCCACGCAGTCGGTGGGGAAGGTGAAGGTGGTGCGGTAACTCCAGAAGCGGTTTTCCACCCACTCACACTGCAGGGAGTTGGTTTCGTAGTAGGGATCGGGCAGAAGACCGGCCCGGAGCAGGTCGTCCTGCACGCTGCCCGGGACCCGGGCGGGAATGGTGGGGGTGGTCCCGGCAAACAGTACGCCGGTCTCCATGGAGGACTTCCAGATGGGCGTGTAGGGCCATGCCCCGGTGACGGTCCAGTTTTCTTGGATGGGGAATTTCATATCGATTTCTCCTTATAACAGGGCGCTTGCCACGTCTTCCTCAAAATTTCTGGCGGTGACGGCGCCCGAACCGCCGTCGTAGACCGAATTCTTCAGGTACACGGCGGTGATCTTGTTTTCCGGGTCCACCCAGAAATGGGTGCCGTAGGCACCGCTCCAGCCAAAACTGTCGGCGGGGAGGGGGCCGTAGTTTTCGCCGATGACCCGCACGCCAAGTCCCCACTGCTGGGTACCGGGCATCAGGCTCTCGGGCAGGGAGACCCGGCTCATGTTCCGCAGTACGTGGGTGGGCAGAATGTCCTCATTGCCCCAAAGGAGGAATTCGGCAAATTTGGAATAATCCCGCAGGGTGGAGGAAAGTCCGCCGCCGCCGGAGTAGTAGCTGTCGGGGAAATTTTCGAACACGCAGCCCGGGTAGGTGGGGCCGGGGACGTTTTTGCCTTCTCCCCGGTTGTGCATGCCGATGAAACGCTCCCGCTGTGCGGAGGTGGGGGCGAAGCAGGTATCCACCATGCCCAGGGGCTCGAAGAAATATTTGGTCAGGTAGCTCTGGAAGTCCATGCCGGAGGTGATCTCCACCAGCCGGGCGGCGATGTCCAGTCCCAAAAGGGCCGAGTAGGCGGTCTGGGTATAGGGGTCAAAGGAGAGGGGGACGGTGGCGAAATATTCGGTCACGGCTTTCAGATTCATGCCGGCAGGACGGCCGAAATCGCCCAGTTCCTTGGTGCCCAATTCGGCGGTGCCCACCCCGGAGGTGTGGGTGAGGACGTGGATGAGCCGCATGGCGTTTTGCGCCTTGCCGGTGACCTCGATCTCGCCCTGTTCGTTCAGGCGGCCGATCTCCATTTCCTTGTAGCCGGGGATAAAGTCGGAGATCCGGTCAAAAAGGTGCAGGTGCCCCAGGGAGATCTCCCGCAGGACGGCGGCGGCGGTGACCGGTTTGGTCATGCTGGCCATGCGGTAGACGGCATCGATGGGGAGGGGGTCCCCCTCGCCGGGGGTCTTTTCGCCGAAAACGGCCTCGTAGACCGGGCGGCCCTCCTGCATGACCCGCATGGCGCAGCCCCCGACCCGATGGTACGCCAGGTCGGCTTCCACCCGGCGGGTGATGGCTTCGGCGAGTTTTTTGGTATCCAGATATTTCATGGGAATGGCTCCTTCCTGTGGTTGAAATTTTCTTTATTCTACCACAGCCGTACCCAAAAAGAAAGGGCAAAAAGCCTTGAAAGCTGGGAAAAAATCTGCTACAATGATGGCAAGGAAAAAACCAATGCCATCCGCAGGGAGGAACATGATCATGCGCTTTGTTATTGACCACGATATGCACATCCATTCCGGCCTTTCCCTCTGTTCCGGGGACCCAACCCAGAACCCCGCCTCCATCCTGGCATACGGGAAACGCAACGGCCTGAAAACCCTGGTCCTCACCGACCACTATTGGGATGAGGACGTGAAAAAGGAACCCTTCGAATTTTACGATATTCAAAACACCGCCCATATTGCCCCGGCGCTCCCCCTGCCCCAGGAGGAGGGCATGCGCTTCCTCTTCGGTGTGGAGACCGACATGGACAAATACGGCACCATCGGGGTTGCCAAGGAGCACTTCGACCGCTTTGCCTTCGTCATCGTGCCCCATACCCACCTGCACATGGATGGCTTCACCATCGACCCCTGTGACGACAACATCCCCGCCCGGGCCAGACTGTGGGTCAGCCGCTTCGAAACGATCCTCAAGGCGGATATCCCCTTCCATAAGGTGGGTCTTGCCCACATGACCTGCTCCCTGATGGCCCCCCGGAATATCCGGGACCACATCGACGCCCTGAATATGATCTCCGACGCCGCCATGACCGACCTCTTCAAGGAGGCCGCCAGGGTTGGCATGGGCATCGAGCTCAACTTCCCCCACCAAGCCTACGTAAATCAGGGTGACTTCGCCGTGGAATCGAACCTGCGCCCCTACCGCCTGGCCAAGGACGCGGGCTGTAAGTTCTATTTTGGCTCCGACGCCCACCACGAAGCCGGCCTGCAGGAAGCCCCCGCCAACTTCAACGCCATCGTGGACGCCCTGGACCTCAAGGAAGAAGACAAATTTGTGATTTAAGGAGGTAATCCCATGAAACCCATCCTCATCGGTACCCCTTTCACCGTAATGGAAAACCCCTACGGGCTCCATAACTACTTCGGCTGGCCCACCGTGGCCCGCACCCGTGACGGCAGAATCGTGGCGGCGGCCTCGGGCTACCGGCTCAACCACGTCTGCCCCTTCGGCAAGGCGGTCATCGCCTGGGGCAACGCCGAGGGCACCAAATTCACCCCGCCCACCCCCATCATCGATACCCACCTGGACGACCGGGACGCGGGCCTCTGCCCCTTCGGGGAATCGGGCCTGATCCTGACCTCCTTCAATAACACCCGTGCCTTCCAGCGCGTAAACGGCGCCTCGCCAACCTACTCCAACGCCTACCTGGATAAGGTGGACGACCAAACCGAGGCGGCTCAGCTGGGCTCCACCTTCCGGGTCAGCTACGATAACGGCTTCACCTGGGGCCCCCTTTGCATCAGCCCCATCACCTCCCCCCACGGCCCGGTGGAGCTTTCCGACGGCACCATCCTGTGGGTGGGCCGCCGCTTCTCCTCGGCGGATGCCCAGTTGGATGACGACCGGGTGGAGGCCCATAAGCTGGATCCGGCAACCGGAAAAATGACCTTCTTAGGCGCCATCGAAAATATCGACCTGGGGGGGAGGACGCCCCTTTCCTGCGAGCCCCACGCCATCGAGCTGGAGCCGGGTCATATCCTCTGCCACATCCGGGTACAGGGCGGCGGCAGACCCCTTTTCACCACCTACCAGTCGGAATCCTTCGACGGCGGCGTGACCTGGTCGGCACCCCGGCCCATCCTGGATGATCTGGGCGGCGCCCCGGCTCACCTTTACAAACTGCCCGACGGCCGCCTCTTCTCGGTCTACGGCTACCGGGAAGTACCCTACGGCATCAAGGTCATGTTCTCCGACGACGGGGGCAAAAACTGGGATACCGGCCACACCCTCTACGTCAATCCCTACACCGCCGACCTGGGCTACCCCGCATCCATCGCCCTGGATGACGGCTCCTGCCTCACCGTCTTCTACGCCCACCCCGACGGGGAAGAAAAGCCTGCCAAAATCCTGGGCCAAATCTGGAAAATCGAAGAATAACCCAACCCACGCCCCTCTGCGGCGCACACCCCCCATATGCATCGTAGGGGCCGGGTCTCCCGGCCCGCCGTACCCCCTTGCCTCTTCCTTTGGGAGAGTGTCTCGTAGGGGTGGCGTTGCGTAAGCAACGACGGGGTCGTCCCCGAAGGGGACAAACGGCCAGCCCTCGACGTCCCATCGCAGTAACCTGCGGTTTACGAAAAACCGAATCTGTCGCACACACCCCCCGCATGCATCGTAGGGGACGGGTTTACCGTCCCGGTCGCAGTAACCATCCCCCTGCACCCGCCCCCTCTGCGGCACCCGCTCCGCACCCTCAAAAACCCCGCTACGCACCCCAACAAAAAACAAACGTTTAGCATGAATATATTATATCATACTTTTCTCGAAAAGTTAGCCCCCCCTGTGTGATTTTCGGGCGGTTTTTGCCAAAAATGCCGGAAATTCCCCTTTGGGCAGAAAAAACCGACGAAAAACCGGTGGATATTCCCCGGAAAAGTTCCGGAAAACCCGCGAAAATGCCATAAAAAATTCAATCACACAATCTGTGTAGAGGTGTGTAGTTGGAAATTCGGAACAATCAGGCAAGAAACAAAGAGAAAACAATAAAGAATCGTCAGGAATCAATATGAAAAACATCAAAACCGAAGAACTCATAAAACGAATCCTTGTGTGTATCCTGGGAAATGTGCTCCTTGGGGTATCGGTGGCCATCACCAAACAGGCCGCCTTCGGCAACGATCCCTTCAACGGCATGAACCTGGCGGTGTCGGCGGTGATCGGCATCCCCTACGTCTACTACACCTGGATTTTCAATCTGGCCATGTTCGCCCTGGAATTCATTTTTGGGCGAAAATACATCTTCATCGGCACCTTTTTGAACTGGTTTATGGTTTCCGGCGTAGCATCCCTGGTGATGAGCCCGGTGGAGACCCTGTCGGCGGGACTTGCCGCCAGCCTTCCCGGCCGGTTCGTGCTCCTGGCGGTGGGACTGATGGTCAGCGCCCTGGGTCTTGCCATCTACCAGCGGGCCGACCTGGGCATTTCCCCCTTCGACGTGGTGCCCTTCATGATCTGCGACCGCTTCCCCAAACTGAAATTCATGTGGCCCCGTCTGGCTCTGGATGGCTCGGCGGTGCTCCTGATCATCCTTTGCGGCGGGGTCGTTGGCATTGGGACAGCCGCCTGCGCATTCCTGACCGGACCCTTGGTCCAGCTCTACTACGCCATTTGGGATCGATGCTTCCCACCCAAGGAACCGGCGTAGGTTGAGAAGAAGCCGGGAGAAAGCTGATCTACTCTACTCTGATCTAATCTAATTCTTTTTCTATTCTTATTTTTTTTCTTTTCTTATCTTATCTATTCTGGGCCGCCAAAAGCGGTATGGACAAAAGCAAAAAACAAAACGAAGCAACCGCCGGATTTGTTCCGGAAATTGCTTCGTTTTTTTCTTGTTGTGGGGGATGGCGGGGAGAAGGAGACCGAAAGAAAAGGGGGGAGGGGAGGAAAAGGTCAGGATTTCGTTGCCAGAATCTGCCGTGGGTTTGTATTGAGTCTGTTCCCGGTTTGCAGGCAGTCTGCCCTGGGTATGTGCTGGGTTTGTACCGAACCTGCGCTGAGTATGCACTGGCTTGGTACCGGCTCTGTGCTGGGCCCGTCCCCGTTTTGTCCTTGCTCCGTCGTACTTCAGCGCAGGGCGATGCCCTCGGTTTCCAGAATCTTCTTCACCACAGCCACCGCCTTGGTGTAGGCCTCTGCCTCCGCCAGGTGCTCGATGATGAAGGGCATATCGGGGCTTTCTGCCTCGGTCAGCCGGGCGTAGGCGGCAACGTCAAAGCCGCCCTCGCCGATGGGAACCTCCTTCAGGTGGAGGGTCAGGGTGCGCTGCAAAGCCACGTCCTTCACGTGCACCGAACGGATTTTGCCGGAAAGCTTGTGGAAGAGATCCATCAAAAATTCCTTGCAGAAGAAGTAGCGGGCGGGGGAATTCATCAGGTTGATGGCGTCCATGTGGACCCCAAAGTAGGGGGAATCCACCGCGTTCATCAGCTCCAGGTAGCTTTCCGCGCTCCAGGGAAGCATCCAGGGCATGGGCTCCAGGGTGAAGGCGGTGTGCTTGACCCCGGCTTCCTCGATCAGCCGCTTGGTGGTGGTGACCACCCTGTCGAAGGTGGCATTGGCGTAGTTTTCGGCGTAGCCTCCGTCCCAAACCTCGCCGCAGGCCCCGGAAATATCCACACAGCATCTGGCTTCCAGGTAATCGGCCAGCATCAGCTGGTTTTTCACGTAATCAAAGTTGGCCTTTTGGGCTTCCGGATTGGGATCCATCAGGTTTTTCCAGGCGCCCACCTCGGCAATGACGATATCGTAATCCTTGGCGGCCTGTTTGTAGCCGTCAATCAGGGCATCCGGGGCGGTGTGGTCCACCGGGAAAACGCAGGCCCCAAGCCCCATGCCACGGAGCTGTTCGGCCCATTCGGTGGGACTGGTGTGGGGGTGGGTAAAGGAAATGCCAAGTCGCATAATTCAAATTCTCCTATTCGTAGAGTGGGGGTTGAAAGGGGTAGAGCTTGAACGAAAAAAGTAGAGAAAACCCCTTCCGCACCGGGGCACGGAAGGGGAGGGGGAAGCGGAATTAACCCTTGATGATTTCGCCGTAAACAACACCGTTGAGACCGGCGGCGTTGGATTCGTCGGTATCCACGTGCATGTAGGAAGCGAACTTCGGGCTTACGCGGCAAACCACGTCGTCGAAGGTCAGCTTGCGGTCACCATCGGAAACCTTCACGCTGACGATTTCCTTGTCGGCAAGACCGGCGGCTTCGGCATCTTCCGGGGTCAGGTGGATGTGACGCTTGGCGGCGATGACGCCTTCGGAAATTTCAACTTCACCGCAGGGGCCAACCAGCTTGATGGCACCGGTGCCGGCGATGTCGCCCGATTCACGGACGGGAGCGGCAACACCCAGGGAACGGGCGTCGGTCAGGGAGATTTCAACCTGGGTAGCGGGACGTTCGGGGCCCAGAACACCCACGTTGGCAAGCTCACGCTTACCGCCGATCAGGGTGACGCGTTCGTTGGAAAGGAACTGGCCGGGCTGGGTCAGAGCCTTCTTGAAGGTCAGGGTAGCGCCTTCGCCAAAGAGGATCTCAACGTGTTCCTTGGAAAGGTGGACGTGTCTGGCAGAGGTTTCGATGATAACTTTCATATGTAGACTCGCTTTCCTATAATAGTATTTGCTTCACGCATACCCACATTATACCACAACCTTCGACACCACGCAAGAGAAGATTCTTTATATATAGAAGAAAATCGGGAAGAACCACCCCCCCTCTGCGGCACCGACCCCTTGGCTCTCCCTCTGGGAGAGCTGTCGAGCGGAGATCCCCAAAGGGGATCCGCGAGACTGAGAGGGTGACGGAT
>JAFYNU010000175.1 GCA_017547975.1 Clostridia bacterium | reverse complement strand
GATCGATTCCTTCCTGTTTTTTATTTAGCCTTTTTAACCTTTTCGTTTTACCAGAATCACAATCAGCACAACAGCCAAGGCTCCGCAGAGTCCCACCGTACCATACATGATCCAGGTTTCCAGCTTTGCCTTTTCCACCAGGGCTTCCCTTTCGGTCCGCAGGGTTTCAAGCTCTTCGGCAGAAGCTTCGTATTCCGCCTTCATTTCATCAAAGCTTGCAAGTTCTTCCTGAAGTGCCTGCTTTTCGGTTTTGATGGCGGCGTTTTCCTCAATCAACAGGCTGGATTGCTCCGCAAGCGCCCGATATTCCTCCGACATGGTCGCAAGGGATCCGTCTGCTCCGGCAAAATCATAGCGTTGCAGGGTTTCATCCGCCGGATCATAGAGATACACCACTACCTCTCCGCTTTCGGTTCCGCAGGGAACCATGGCATGATTGGTATCCCCAGCCTGGGGCAGGTATACCGTCAGTTCCTTCTCAAGAACCTTCATGCTCCCCTTTTGGTAGCCCTCCAGGGTAAAGAAGGACTTGTTTCCCACCAGAAGTGCCAGCGTCTTGTTCCCAGCTTTCAGGGTCTTGTATGGAATCAGCGTGTTGTTTTCGTCGTCCCAGTGGTAGAATGCGGCGTCTGCATCCCCCAACTCACCGTACACCAGGGGGAATACGGCGGTATTCTTGTGCTGATACACCGGGGCTTCGGTGCCGGTTTTCTTTCCCTTGGTGAACCCCTTGGGAATCGAATCGGGTTCCAAAACCACCAGGGTTTGACTTCCCACCTTCAGCTCCAGCTTCTTTTCGGATTCGCTTTCCGATTCCTTCTCGGATTCCTTTTCGGTCTCCGGGTCGGTCGTTTTCTTCGCACGGGTGACCACAATCTTATAGGTTTGGGTGGATCCATCCTCGGCGGTCACCTTAACCGTAACGGTATTATCCCCCACGTCCAGGCCGCTATTGCCCGATACCGACACTTTGGCGGCAGAATGATTGGCCTTGGCGCTGACGGTCAGCTTGGTCACCGAATTGGCCACCGATACCTTGTAGGAGGTGGTATCCGCCGAAAACTTAGGCGACAGAGTCCCCGGGGACACCGAAAGGGATTTCAGCTTGGCATCCGAGGAGGCGGTAGGAGCCGCTTCAATGGTGATGGAGGAGCTGGCCGCCGATACGTCCAGGGAGTCTCCCCCCGCATCCGAAGCATCCATGTAGGTAACCTTGAGGGAGGTACTGCCGGCCTTTTTTGCGGTAAATTTCAGGGAACAGGAAACACTGCCCTCCCCTTCGGAATATTCGCCATACACCAAAATGACACTTCCATCGCTGGATGCTTTGAAAATACTGGTATTGCCGCTGCCGGAATTGAAGGTGATCATACTGCTATCGTATGAAATCTTTAGTTTGAAGGAAGCAACGTTCACGCTGGAAGACATGCTGACGCTAAAGGATTTTCCCACCGTCGTTTTCGGATCGGAAAAGGAAAAGCGGCAGGAGGCTGCTTCCGCCGGGATATAAAGCCCAGCCAACAGCAGGACACACATCACAATCGATATGATTCTTTTGATTACTTTATTCATAGAAGCTCCTTATTGCTCGATATAGGCAGTTTCCAAAAGATGGTTACGGACTTTCACCAGGTCGCCGGTTACAATCTTTCCATCCTTATTGATATCGGCCGCATCGCTGTATGCACCGCTCAACGAGTTGGTTTCCAACAGATGATTACGTACTTTGACCAGGTCGGACGTACTGATTTTTCCATCCCCGGACACGTCCCCGCGAATCACCACTGTATACCGGACATATTCGCCGCCATTTACATCGTAAATCACCAGGCTATCCCCGGTACCCACGGTTTCAGCCGACGCTTTTTGGGCATTCTTTGCATTGACCACCGCGGCACTGCCGCCTTCTACCCGAATACCGGACAAGGCTTTTTCCGCCGTAGTTCCCGGTGTTACACCATAGACCCGCTGTCCCGTTATGGTCAGGCCTGTCCCGGTGATACTGGGAGCGTTTTCATCGGCGGTTCTTCGGGCAACGGTCAGGGTGTATTCCCGGACGTCTCCGTTTTCAGCCGTTACGGTAAGAACGATGGCGTTGTCCCCCACCTTCAGATTATGGGTTCCGGTTCCCCGGATGGTGGCGGTCTTGTCATAAGCGACGGCGGTAACCTCCACCGAGGTCACGCCATTGCCTACCACCAGGTCATACTCGTTGGTGTTCAAATCGAAATCGGGGGTCAAATCATATCCCTTCACCGAAATATCCGAAAGCTTGTTGTTGGGGGAACCGTCCCCGAAGGGAATGGGGCACGGTTTTTCCGGCATATTGGCATATACCGGGATTTCGAAAATCAGAGCTTCTTTTCTTGCGCTTTCGCTGTAACCATCCGAAAGACTGCAGGCTTCTCCAAAGGCACCGTCCACGTTGGTCATATACTGGTGCTTATAGAGATTGGTACCCTGGACGTTGTATTTTTTCAAATACAGAGTGTCCTGGCCAACCGATATGTAACCCTGGGCGTAGAAGTTTGCCCCGCCAATAATGGCCTTTTCCCGGGAATTCCAGGGACGTTTATAGGTGGTGGAGCCGTTATCACCGCCCTTGGCATACCAAAGGCCGTGCTCAATGGCGGACGAAAAACGTGCGGTTTTGTATGCCGCAATATTATAATAGTTGTAATAACCTTTGTAGGAGCCTTCCACCCCCTCGTAAGTGCCGCTAATGCTGTTGGAGGTTCCTTTGGTTCCCATTTCCTGAATGATCATGGAAGCCAGCACGTAGGGATTGACCCCCTCTGACTTACCCGCATTGTAAATGACCTGGGCATAATCGATTTCCGTACCATCCAGTTCCACACCGGGTTCCGCAAGGAAGGTTCCCTCCGCAATGGTACGGACTCCCTCCACCGTCTGGGTTTCCGAGAAGCTTTGATCCAGGAAGAGGAACATTCCTTCGGTGGTCAGGAAGTTACGGGGATCCATATAGTGGGAAAGGATTTCTTCAGACGCCAGAACCCAATCCCCGCTGTCCCAACCGGTTTTCCACGTACTGGTTTTCCAATCGTAGGCATTGTCGGCGGTGGATTTCCAACTGGAGGGTTCCGACCCCGAAACCAGGCTTCGCCCTTCCACCATTTCACCGGCAATCGCTTCCTGCCAGGTCAACCCGGTCTGGAGCGCCTTAAACTCCCAATTGGGGTATAGGGCATGTACGATTCGGAGCTGTTCCTTGTAGCTTTCCGGGAAGTTTTCGGCCTTCAACTTCGCCTCAAATTCCTCGTCCCTTTCGGTAACCGGGTAGCTGCATTCGGTAATATATCCCCCGTGTACAAAACCCTGGATTTCGCCATACTTCACCTCATACCAGGTTTTGCCATCGGAAGCTGTTGTTTCGGAAAGGATCTCCACAATGGCGCCCCCCACCAGGCGGCTGGTTTGCGGATTGCTTGTCCCCGCACCCGAGCGGACCTTCAGGGTGTTGGCGTTGATCACCATGCCATAGCGGATTTCTGCCGCCTTTACACTTCCGGTAACCGGGAGCAGGGAGCAAAACAATGCCAAAAGCAGGATCCACACTGTTATTCTATATTGTAATTTCATACTGTTTCCTTCCGTATGTCGTAAATCCCATTTCACAGCTTATGCCACGAAAAATTCAGTTACAAATATCTATCATCATTATACCTGATTTCATTTCCTCTGTCAATATATCAGCTTGTATTTGACGAATCGTTATGATATAATGAAACAAAATTTCAGAAGTCAGGTATCCTTTATGAAGTTATATGTTTTTTCAGACACCCACCGACACCACTCCGCCATGGAGCGGGAGGTCATTGATAACCCACCCGATGCCATCATCCATCTGGGCGATTATATGGATGACACCTTCGACCTGCGGCATGGGTTCCCCAATATTCCCCTCTACTCGGTTCCGGGCAACTGCGATTTTCGGGACGGCGGCGTGGAAGAGCTTTCATTTTTGGGGCATCGCATCCTGATTTGCCACGGGCACCAGTATGGTGTCAAGCTCGGTCTTGACCGGATTCGTACAGAGGGAATCCGCCGGGGTGTGGAGGCCGTCCTTTTTGGGCATACTCATCAGCAATACCTGGAGGAAGGCTCCCCCATTCTCCTGAACCCGGGTACTTCCCAGGGATTTGTTTCCATGCAGTACGCCATCCTTCACGTTACCCCAAGCTCCCTTCGGGTCGAGCTGATCAAGAAGTCCACATGATTGCCAGAATTCTCGTCAAACCCACCGCCACCAAGCCGCAGATTCTGATGCTTTTTGCCCTGGTATTTACCATGGACTCGGTGGCCGTCGTATTGCCCGTTCCTCAGGCAACCTACCGTTGGATCGGCTCGCTGCTTGGTGTGGCCGTTATCCTGTTTTTCGGCGGATATGTAGTTCGTCATACCATGATCGTTTACGAGTATCTGCTCTATACCGATCGATTGATCGTCCGGCGTCACTTCCGCAGATGGATCAAGGTAACCGCCTCCATTTCCCACAAATCCATCCAAAAGATTCTCCCCATCACCGATCCGGAACTCCGCCGCCTCCATCGGCATGATGCAACCCT
>JAFYNU010000174.1 GCA_017547975.1 Clostridia bacterium | reverse complement strand
GACAAAACGGCATTCTCCCAAAGTTTATAAAAGCTTAGGAATATGTGAATTTTAGCCTTTACAATCCGTCCGAAATCCAGTATACTGAAACTATCAAAACGAGGGAGGAAATCACCTTGAAAAAACTCAACGTTGCTATCATCGGACAGGGCCGCAGCGGCAAAAACATCCACGGTGCCTTTTTGCGCAGCGAGGCGAACCTGTGGTTTGACGTCAAATACGTGGTGGATGCGGACGCGTTCCGCCGTCAGGTTGCGGAGGAGATCTATCCCGGCTGCCGGACCTTCGAAAGCTATCAGGAGCTGTTTGCCTGTTCCGACATCGACCTGGTGGTAAACGCCACCTTCTCCCACATGCACTATCCCATTTCCAAGGATCTTCTGGAACACGGCTTCAACGTGCTGGTGGAAAAGCCCCTGGGCCGCAACCGCTATGAATGCCAGGATCTGATCAAGACCGCCGGGGAAAAGGGCGTCCTTCTGGCTCCCTTCCAGCAGTCCTTCTTCGCCCCCTATTACATGAAGGCCCAGGAAATCGTCAAGAGCGGCGTTCTGGGAGATGTTTTGCAGGTGAACATCACCTACTCCGGTTTTGCCCGCCGTTGGGACTGGCAGACCCTGCAGAAAAAGCTTGCGGGCGGCATTTATAACACCGGGCCCCACCCGGTGGGACTGGCCCTTGGCTTCCTGGATTTTGATCCCAACACCCGGGTGATCTACTCCAAGCTTGGCAAGGCCCTCACCAGCGGTGACGCCGACGACTACTGCAAGCTCCTTCTGGAAGCACCGGGCAAACCCCTGGTGGACCTGGAGGTCTGCTCCAACGACGCCTACCCCGAATGGAACCTGAAAATTCTCGGTACCCGGGGCACCCTGAAATCCAACCTGGGCGAATATATGCTTACCTATATCGTGGATGGGGAAAACGTACCCCGCCCCGTGCAGGAGGAATTCCTGAAGGATGAAAAGGGCGAACCCATCTATTGTGGGGAAAACCTCATCAAGCACGAAGAATCGGGCAAATTTGACGCCGCCGACGTGTTTGCCGGTGCGGTGGGCCACGTGTATGGCGAACTCTACGCCGCCCTTACCGAAGGCAAGCCCATGACCATTACCGCCGAAATGGCCACCGAAATCATTGCTGTTATCGACCGGGTGCATGCCGATAACCCCATGCCCCTGGAATTCTGAGGTGAAACCCATGAAAAAAGTCGTAATTTTGGGATGCGAAAACTCCCATGCGGATACGTTTTTGAATTTGATCCGGACCGGGAATTATCCGGAAATTGAAGTGGTCGGGGTTTATAGCGACGACCGTGCCGCCGCCGAAAAGCTCAACGCAACCTTTGGCGTGGCGGTGATGGATTCCTTTGACCAGGCGGTTGGCCAGGTGGATGGGGTCATGGTGACCGCCCGTCACGGGGACAATCACCTGAAATACGCCGCCCCCTACATCCCCTCCGGTGTGCCCATGTTCATGGACAAGCCGGTCACCGTCAAGGAAGCCGAAGCGGTTGCCATGATGGAGGCCATGAAGGCGGCGGGTGTCAAGGTCACCGGCGGCTCCTCCTGCCGGCATATTGCCGAGGTGGAGACCCTGAAGGCCGAACACGAAGCGAACGTCGGCGGCAAAACCGTGGGCGGCTTTGTCCGGGCTCCCATCTCCCTCAAAAACGAATACGGCGATTTCTACTTCTATGCCGAGCACCTGGTGGATATCCTGATGGAGATCTACGGCTGGCACCCGGAACGTGTGACCGCCTTCCGGAAGGGGGAAAAGATCACCGCTATATTCCACTACGCCGATTTCGACGTCACCGGCCTTTACGTGGATGGAAATTATACCTATTTCGCAGAGCGTCAATCCTCGGAGGGGGTTCATGGGGAAATCCTGGACGTTACCGGTGCATCCCCCTGCTTCCGGCTGGAATTCGAAGCCTTCTACGATCTGCTCCTGGGTGGTGAGCAGAAGGTGACCTACGTGGATTTCATCGCCCCGGTGTTTGCCATGAACGCCATCTGCCGGAGCCTGGAGTCGGGAAAAACCGAAAAACTCACGGAGTATGATGTAAAATGAGCGAACTGATTCTTTCGGCATTTGCCGACGAATATGCGGATAGTTTTATCGGGCAGCTGGAAGCCCTGGACGATTTGGAAATCGGCTGGATCGAGCCCCGTTTTCTGGATAAGATCAACGTGGCCGACCTGTCCCACGCCCAGGCAAAGGGAGCCAAAAATTTGCTTGACCAGTTTGGCATCCGGGTGTCCTCCATGGGGTCCCCTCTGGGGAAAATCACCCTGGATGACGACATCACTGCCCACCTGGAAAAGGCCAGACGGGTGTTTGAAACTGCGAACCTTTTTGAAACGAAATTTGTGCGCTTCTTCAGCTTTTATCCCGGAGAAGGGCAGGAAATCGCCAAAGAGCGGGGAACCGTACTGGATCGGGTGGGAAGACTTGCGGAGCTTGCGGCAAGCTACGGCCTGACCCTGTGCCACGAAAACGAAGCCAATATTTACGGGGAGACCGACGGGGCCTGCCTGGACCTTCTGGAAGCATTTGGAGGTCGGGTGAAGTGCGTCTTCGACATGGGCAACTTCGTCCTTGGGGGTGTGGATCCCCTGCCCGCCTTCGAAAGGCTGGCGCCCCATATTGCCTATTTCCACATCAAGGATGCCCTGGCCGCCGGGGCTATTGTTCCCCCGGGGTGCGGGGAAGCGCGTATTCCCGAAATTCTGGGGGCTTACAAAAGCAGGATGAAGGAGGACACCTTCGTCAGCCTGGAACCCCATCTGGAGACCTTCTCGGGTCTCAATAGCCTGGTGGGTAAGAAATTCGAAAATCCCTACCGTTTCCCGGATAAGGAAACCGCATTCCGCAGAGCGGCGGCGGATTTGAAGGACATTCTGGCAAAACTCTGAAAAAAGGAGAAAACCAAGTGAAAACCATCCAAAAAGATACTCTCACCGCCATGGTGTTTGATAACCGAACCCTCATGGGGGAGGCGGCGGCAAGGGATATTGCCGCAAAAATCAAGGAGCTCCTGGAAACCAAGGAACACATCAACATGATTTTTGCCGCGGCTCCCTCCCAGCGGGACGTGCACAAGGCTCTGGTGGAGGATCCCACCATTGATTGGAGCCGGGTGCAGGCCTTCCACATGGACGAGTACGTGGGACTTTCCAAGGATGCCCCCCAGGGCTTCGGGAACTTCCTGCGGGAGCACATTTTCGGCAAGGTGAATTTCCGGGCGGTATATTACATCGACTGCGAAGCCGCCGATCCCCAGGCAGAGTGTGACCGCTACGCCGCCCTGCTCAAGGAGTACCCCACCGATATCGTGGTGTTGGGCATCGGTGAAAACGGCCACATCGCCTTCAACGATCCGGGGGTTGCGGATTTCAACGATCCCTGCGACCTGAAGCTTGTGGAACTGGACGACATGTGCCGCAATCAGCAGGTGAACGACGGCTGCTTTGCCACGCTGGATGACGTGCCCACCCACGCCCTGACCATCACCGTTCCTGCCCTGGTGCGGGCTCCGGCCCTTTTCTGTATCGTGCCCGCCGCCACCAAGGCCAACGCCGTGCATGACACCCTCCGGGGTGAAATCGGTGAGCATTGCCCCGCCACCATCCTCAGGACCCGGGAAGGGGCTAAGCTCTACCTGGATCCGGAAAGTGCGGCAAAATTATGAGTGAACTGCTTCGAATCCGCTCTGATCGCATCCTGACCCCCGATGGTTGGATAGACGGTGTGGTCACGGTGGAAGATGGTAAGATCATTTCGGTGACTTCCGACAAGGGAAAGGCCGACCTGGATTACATCGGGAGGGCTCTGCTTCCCGGCTTTATCGATATGCACACCCATGGGGCGGGGGGACACGATTTCCTTCATTCCTCCCCGGCGGAGGTGCTTGCGGGGTGCAATTTCCACCTGCGCCACGGCACCACCACCATCCTGCCCACCATTTCAGCGGCCCCCTTCGACGCCATGCGAAAAGCCGTGGCAGATATTGCCGAGGTAATGGACAGCGGGGAAGCCCTGGGGAATATTCTGGGTGCCCACATGGAGGGACCCTACCTGTCGGCGGCCCAGTGCGGTGCCCAGTGCCCCGACTTTATCACCGAACCCAAGGAAGAGGAATATGGGGCTCTTATGGAAGAGTTTGGTAAATACATCGCCCGCTGGACCTATGCCCCCGAAAACGACCCGGATGGAGCCTTTGCCCGCTACCTTTCGGAAAAAGGGGTTCTGGTTTCTGCGGGTCACACCGATGCCAAATACCCCGATATGGTAACCGCCATCGAAAATGGCTGTAGCCTGATCACCCACCTTTACTCCTGCACCTCCACCATTACCCGGGATCACGGATTCCGGAGCCTGGGGGTCATCGAAAGCGCCTACCTGCGGGATGAGCTTTTCGTGGAAATCATTGCCGACGGCAAGCACCTGCCCGCCGACCTTCTGCGGCTGATCGTCAAGCTCAAGGGGAAGGAGCGGGTGGCTTTGATCACCGACAGCCTGGCCATCGCCGGTACCGACGTGACCGAGGGGGTCATGGGTGCCACCGAGTTTATTGTGGAGGATGGGGTCTGCAAGCTCCGGGACCGCTCTGCCTTTGCCGGCAGCGTTGCCACCGCCGACCGGTTGGTGGAGGTCATGGTACGGGAAGCCGGCTTCTCCCTTTTCGATGCGGTGGAAATGCTCACCCGCATCCCTGCTAAGATCCTTGACCTTTCCAAGGGTCAGATCACCCCGGGCTACGACGCCGACCTGGTGGTCATGGACGACAATTTTGCCGTGCAGGCCGTGCTTGTGGCGGGGAAATTGGTTTGAATGAAGTAAAAACAGAAGCAAAGCCACAGCGGATAGTCCGCTGTGGCTTTTTCGCATATTGGTTGCGAAAAACTCTCCAACTGCGATGTTGCAATATGTTCCGCCTACGGAGTATAATGGTATGCAACGAATGCAGAGCAATTGTTTGATGATGGATAAAGGGGGAATTGACCGATGGCACTTGAAAAAACGGTTTTGGATGAAAGAATCGTCTCGGAATTGCTGTCAAAGCATTATGGAATAGCTCCGGTATCCATGAAAAAATTGAAACTGGGGAGCGCCAATTGCTTCCGGGTATATGATGGTGAAAAAGATTACTTCCTGAAAGAGTTTCAAAGCTCCTTTTCAGAGAAACAAATTGTGCAGGAAGCAAAACTCGTGGAGTATCTATCCTCCACAAACGTGCCTGCTACAAGGTTCTATAAGACCGATCACGACGAATTTGTATTGAATTATCAGAACCACATGATTTGTCTGGAAGAATTCGTTGAGGGTGAGGCATACGACTATGATAACTTACCGCCTCATTTGCTTTCTTCGGTTGGGGGAATGCTCGGGAAACTCCATAGAGCGCTCAAAAATTATCCATTGCCTGTGGATATGTCAGATAAGTGGCTGGAATCTTTTTCTGCGGATGACCTGGTGTCACAATATGATTCCCTGATTCAAATTGCAAAGGGAAAAATGGATGACAAGAATACGAAGCAAATCATTGATGATTTGGAATACAAAAAACGGTTAGCAGACCGATGCGGAGAATATAGGAAATACTATGAGGGTATTACATATTGCTCGACACATGGTGACTATCAAGGGTGTCAAATCATCTTTGATGGGGACAAAATCAAAGCGGTTATTGATTTTTCCTCTGCCGCTTGTTTGCCTGCTACCTGGGAACTCATGAGGTCTTATGTACAATCTTCGAGTTCCTGCAGGAGCAATACAATAATCGATGTTGCGGCTTTTTGTGAATATGTCAGGGAGTATATAGCATATTCTCCGCTCACAAAAACAGATATGATTGCCATGCCGTATGTGTATTTGTTCCAACTTGCTCGAAGCAAGTACGGTTATCCACAATATCTGAATGCCAATTTGGAGAATAAAGAAGAATTGCTGCAGTTTGCTTTTTGGCGCACAAAGATGTGTCGTGAAGTTGAGGAAAAGGCAGAGGCAATTTCGAATGCACTGCTGAACACGCTTTGATATATGGTGTCAAAACGGAGGTGAGATTATGTTGATTGGAGATAAAATACGGGTATTGCGGAAGAATAAGGGGATTACTCAGACACAGCTGGCGGAGGCTCTGTCGGTTTCGGCCCAATCGGTGAGTAAGTGGGAAACCCATCTGTCATCCCCGGATATTTCCATTCTTCCGGTGATCGCACGCCATTTTGGAATCACCATGGACGAGCTTTTTAATTATCGTCTGGATGCCCTCAGCTACAAGGAACGCTTCATTCGCTTTATGGCCAATAACGGCATGCTCCGGTTCGGAGAATTCGCTTTGAAAAGCGGAAGGATATCCCCCTATCACATTCATAGCGGATATAACCTGACCGGAAGCCAGGTGGCAAAGCTTGGGGAATTTTATGCCGAGTGTATCCGGGATCAGGGCATCGAAGCCCGCTGCCTGGTGGGAAAGGATCACAAGGATACGCCTCTGGTAGTGGCAACGAGTATAACCCTCTTCACCAAATACGGTCTGGATCTGGCCTATGGGGATAAAAATGCCGAAAACGAACCGGGTGAGATTGCCTTGATTACCAATACCCTGACCTCAGGGGCATCGATTACTTCCGCATTGGAGCGAATGCAGAACAAAATGAAAAAGTTTCCCTCCAATGTGGTGGTGTGCGTAGACCGTATGGAACGATCCGAACACTCGCCCCTTTCCGCCAGGCACGAAATTGAAGGACGGTATGGAGTGAAGATCCACCCCATCGTCAGTACTGAGGATATAGTCAGAGTCATGGAAAACGGTGTCATTTCGGCGGGGGAATACGATGAAAAAATGAAGAACTACCTGATTTGTTACAGGGGAGAATGAGATATGAAGATAGTGGATCGGCTGATTGAAAGTATTATCCGCACAAAAAATCCCACCGTGGTGGGGCTTGACCCGGATATTGGGAAAATTCCTGCTTGTTACAAGGCGGGGTGGCAAAGCGAAGATCCCCGGGCGGCGGTGGCGGAAGTGATCACCACCTTCAACCGGGACGTGATCGACACCATTGCTGACCTGGTGCCTGCGGTGAAGCCGCAAATGGCATTCTACGAAAAGTATGGCTCTTGTGGAGTGACGGCCTTTGAAAAAACGGTGGCTTACGCAAAATCCAGGGGCCTTGTGGTGATTGAG
This sequence comes from Clostridia bacterium, assembly GCA_017547975.1. Taxonomy (GTDB): domain Bacteria; phylum Bacillota; class Clostridia; order Oscillospirales; family QAMX01; genus RUG11797. The sequence goes on along the minus strand of JAFYNU010000174.1, from coordinate 46 downwards.
GATGCTAAACGCAACGATATCGGCAATACCGCGAAGGCCTATGCGG
>JAFYNU010000173.1 GCA_017547975.1 Clostridia bacterium | reverse complement strand
CGGTGCCGCCCTTGGCAACGATGAAGGTGTAAGCCATAGCGCCGCCGATGATGAGGGTGTCGACCTTTTCCAGGAGGTTGTTGATAACGCCGATCGGATCGGAAACCTTGGCGCCGCCAAGAATAGCGACGAAGGGTCTCTTCGGATCTTCCAGAGCCTTGCCCATGATGCCGACTTCCTTGCCGATCAGGTAGCCGCAGACAGCGGGCAGGTAATCGGCGACACCGGCGGTGGAGGCGTGGGCGCGGTGAGCGGTACCGAAAGCGTCGTTGACGTAGATTTCGGCCATGTCAGCCAGAGCCTTAGCAAAAGCGGGGTCGTTCTTTTCTTCTTCCTTGTGGAAGCGAACGTTTTCAAGGAGCATGACTTCGCCGTCCTTCAGGGCAGCGGCTTTGGCGGCGGCATCTTCGCCGATGACGTCCTTAGCCATGGCAACTTCCTTGCCCAGAAGCTCGGAAAGACGAACGGCTACGGGAGCCAGGGAATATTTCATCTTGAATTCGCCCTTGGGTCTGCCCAGGTGGGAGCAAAGGATAACCTTAGCGCCCTGGTCGGCCAGGTACTTAACGGTGGGAAGGGCGGCAACAATGCGCTTGTCGTCGGTGATAACGCCTTCATCGTTCTGAGGAACGTTAAAATCGCATCTTACGAGAACTTTCTTACCGGAGACACAGATGTCTTCAATGGTCTTCTTGTTGTAATTCATAGTGGTGTCCTTTCGTAATGATTTTGTTCGAATACCCCCCGAAGGAAGCAATTATATTATAGACCATAACCCGAAAGAAATCAAGCCATAATTCCAAAAAAGTTGGCGAAATATTTATAAATTTCCCCTTATCCCATGCCTTTCGGTTGGGAGAAAACCCACAAGGGGGCAAACGGGGCCTTTTGGCAAACAAAATCCCCGAAGAAGGGCGAAACCCTCTTCGGGGATTGGGGAAGGATTATTTCATATCCGGGAAGCCCAGCTGGCGCAGGGCTTCGTAGCACATCACTGCCGCCGCATTGGACAGGTTCAGGCAACGGGCGTGGGCATTTTGAATCTGGGGAATGCGAAAGCCGCATTCGGGGTAGCGGTCCACCAACCATTGGGGAAGACCTGCGGTTTCCCGGCCCAGAAGGATATGGCATCCGTCGTGGAATACCGCCTCGGTGTGGGACCTGGCGGCCCGGGTGGTGGCCAAAAAGCGCTCCACGTCGGGGTAGGCTGCCAGGTAGGCTTCCAGGCTTTCGTGGACACGGATATCCAGAAGATCCCAGTAATCCAAACCGGCCCGCTTGAGCTTGGCGTCGTCAATTTTGAAGCCCAGGGGCTTTACCAGGTGGAGTACCGACCCGGTGACGGCGCAGGTACGGGCAATGTTGCCGGTGTTTTGGGGAATTTCCGGCTCAACCAATACGAGATGAATCATAACTTATACTTTGGGAATGACGATTTCCACCTCGTGACCGGTTTCGGAGGATTCCAGAATGCCCGAAAGGATGGCCTGGTTGTAGATGATCTCGCTGGTGGGAATGGGGGCTGGACCGCCGGTCTTGATGGCTTCGGTGAAGGCCTTCACCTTTTCCAAGAACAGGTTCACGTTGTGCTGAATGTAGGGGATGGGGGTGGAGGTGGGGATACCGAAGGAATCGTGGAAGATGGTCATGGGCCCTACGGTGCCGTCCCAGGCGCCGCCCCACAGCTTTTCGGGGTTGGCGGGCATGACCTTGAAGCCGGCCTTGTCACCCAGGAAGAAGGTGGCGCCGGTGGTATCCATGTGCATGGCCCAAGACATACGGAAGTCCAGGGTGATGCCGCCTTCCAGACGGATCAGGGCAACCGAGAAATCGTCCACGTCAAAACGCTTGTAATCCTGGGGATTGTATTCCGGGCTGGTGCCGAATTTGTTGAAGGCCGAAGCCGAAACTGTCAGGGGCTTGGGGTAGCCCAGGGCGTTCAGGGGCATATCCAGGCCGTAGCAGCCGATATCCGCCAGGGCGCCAACGCCTGCGGTTTTCTTTTCGATGAAGGTGCGTCCCGGAATGCCGCGGCGGCGGCCACCGCCGGTCTGTACGTAATAAATGTCGCCCAGAACGCCGGAGGATACGATCTCCTTGATCTTCTTGGAGTTCGGGTCATAACGGGGCTGGAAGCCAACGGTGACAAACTTGCCGCTTTTCTTTTCGGCCCGCAGGATCTCGGCGGCCTGGTCCATGGTGACGCACATGGGCTTTTCCAAAAGGACGTAAAGCCCGGCTTCCAGGGCGGCCACGGTGCATTCGGCGTGGGTCTGGTTGTAGGTGCAGATGCTGACCCCGTCCAGTTCCACCGAACGGAGCATTTCTTCGGCGCTGTCAAAGGCCAGGGCCTGGGGCATATCGAATTCGTCGAAGAATTCCCGGGCTTTGCCCTTGACGATGTCGGCACCTGCCACCACTTCCACGTCGGGAAGCTGTAAATAAGCGCGCATGTGGGCGTGGGCGATGCCGCCGGTTCCGATGATACCAATACGCAGTTTCTTTTCCATATATCTTTCTCCTTATATTATAATAATGTACGCATTAAATGAAGGGACGGCGATCCAGCACGAGCTTGGGGGGCTTGGCGGCGGTAAATTCGCCGGGGAGAGCGCGGTAGAGCTCCGCAATGGCACATACCGTGCCAAACAGGGCGTGCAGGTCGTCAAAGCTCTTATCCTTGGTGGGATCCACAGCATCCAGGTAGTCGAAGTAGTCGTTGGCAAAGGAGCGAAGGGCGGCTTTGACCTCGTGGAAACGGTGGGGAGTCTGGCGGGATGCCCGGGTCAGGCAGTAGATCCAGTCGATCTGGATGAAGTTACAGGTCTTGCCGAAATAGTCGGGCAGGGCACCTGCAGAGCGGTAAAGCTCCAGGTTGGTGTCAATCATCCGCTCGGGATACCGCAGGGGACGGCAGGCGTATTCGTGATTGAATAAATAATGGAAGGAACCGGCCATGTGCTGATATACGGGGGCGGAGCCGGGCTGATTCAGGCAACCCTTGCGCCACAGACCGGTCTCGGGATCGGCTTCTTCCCAGAACCAGGCAAAGTAGTCGTTTTCAAACTCTCTGCCGGCAACGCCCGAAAGCATCAGGGAAACGTAGATTCCGGCACCGATGTGAGAGTTGTTCCAGGGGGATTTGACCCACTCCAGAGAATCCAGAAGCTCGTAAAGCTTGTCCTTGTTTATATAAGGAAGAAGTGCCTTTGGGGGAGCCGGACGGCGGTCGAAAAGCTCCAGGGCGGCGGTGCAGTGGGCGGTGGTGTGCACCGGGAAATGGGTGGGTTCCTGGAAAAGCCCGGTGTCGGGTTTTTGCAGGGAGGCAAAGGCGTCGATAAAACCCTGCCGGAAGATGGGGGAGTCGGAAAAATCCCCCAGGGAATAGAGGATGTTGGCCGCGTCTGCCACACCGTATTCGTTGATGCGAAGGGTATCCCCCTCGGGAATAAAGTGGAGATAGCGGGAATACTGCCCCTCGGCGGCAAGCTTGTGGGACTTGACGGTGTCCCGGATCTTTTTCAGAATCGGTTCGATGTCACGCATGGGAATTCCTCCTTATTGAATTTCGAATGCAAAGATGTGTACGTAATCCACCCCGTGGGTGGCTTCGGCAATTAAGGTGACCTCCCGGGTATCCTCCGGCAGAGGAAGCTTTACCAACCGCTGGTAGTTGCCCCGGACCGGGATTTGAATTTCGCCGGCATCGGTACGGCACACCAGGGTGAAGTCCTTCAGGATGGTTTTGGGGGTGTAGGAAGCCTCTCTTTTCAGGAGCATGTTGTGGAACATGGGTCGGTTTAACCGGTATTCCTCCTCCGGCAGGGTTTCCCGGTTCAGGTCGCTGTCCAGCACGATTCTGGCCAGGGTGGCCTTGGCTTCTGTCGGGAGCCTGTAGGTGACGTGACAACCGATTTTACCCAATGCGCCGTTATCGGTGTCGCCCACCGGGCGGTCAATGCCAAACCGCAGGGCTTCGGCGTTTTCCATATCGGATTCCAAAATGGCATCCCGGGTGATGGGGGAGATTTCCCGGTATATATAAGGAAGATAGCAGTCGTCATCCATCAGGTTCTGTTGCAATTCCCGAATATGGTTTTGGTAAACGCCGCGGGGCGTGGTGCCCCGTTTGCTGGCAATGGCGGCGGCGGTGCCTACTGCCTGTCCGCACAGGGCGCAGGTGGCCATGACCCGGGTGGAGCTCATGGCGGAGTGGGTCACGCTGATGTTGCGGCCGGCGAAGAAGAGATTCTCAATGGTCTTGGAATAGAGGGAACGATAGGGGATGCCGTAGGGGGAGGGAGCCGGGTGGAAAATGGTGGGCGGCTCGTTTGAGGCATCAAACCCGCCGGGATGGTGGTCGTCCATGCTCCAGCCGCCGTAGGCGACGATGTCGTCAAAGTGGCCGCCGGAGGAAACGTCGTGCTGGGTCATGACGTGGTCGCCGATGTAACGGCGGGATTCCCGCTTGCCCGGCAGAATGCCAATCCAGTCAATGTCGAAGTTTTTGTTCTTTTCCTTCTGCTCCGGATCGTTTTTCAGATAATCCCAAATGCCGTAGGCAAGCCGCAGAAGCTCGTCCCGGACGGTTTCGGTGTCCTTGATGGAATCCACCATGCCTCCCAGCTCCAGATACCAGAAGTTTTCGCTGGAACTGCGAAGGTTTGGGGTACGCAGCTTCAAGTCCTCGGCGGTAACCTTCCGGGCCCAGGCGGGGGCCACAAAAATCCGTTCCTCGGGATACTCCCTGGCTACGATCATGGTGCTCATGCCCATGGTACGGGCGTCGGCCTTTTCGGGGGCAATGCTTTCCTGGTATTCCTCCCGGCCTTCCCGCCCCATGCGGTAGGGGGCGCCGGTGATGGGAGCCAGGATGGAGTCCCCGGAGCAATCGGCAAACAGGTCGGCGGTGATGGTGTAGAAGGTCTGGGTGGTCATCTGCCAGCAGGTGATGGAGCGGAGAAGGTTATCCTGGCAAACCCCATCCATGCAGGTGGTGTTGAGCAGCAGGGTGATGTTGGGTTCCTTCTGCACCATTTCCAACATGACGCTGTCCCAAATGTTGTAGTTCTTGTAGGGGTTGCGGTGCTGGTTTTCCATCTCCAACTCTTCCACAATACCGGTTTCCCGCATGTTCTTCCCGTGGGCACCGCAGACCCACATACGCACTTCGCTGGAAGCGTTGCCGCCCAACATGGGACGATCCTGTACCAGGACCACCTTCGTGCCCCGCCTTGCGGCGGAAACGGCGGCGGCAAGGCCCGAAAGGCCGCCGCCAACCACGCAGAATTGGGTTTGGAGTTCAATCTTGGGGAAAATAGACATGAAACTCACCTCGTATTACGAAATCGGATAAAACAAAAGGCCCCGTGGAACAGAACCCGACGCACCGACTTTGTCGGTGTAGCGACTATCCTGTCTGCATCGGTTATCTGAAGATCTGCTCCCATGGGACGCCCTCGTTCGATCATCTATATAATATAAGTAGAATCAAAAAAAGCAGGAAAGTCTGTAAGCCGGGTTCTGTCTTAAACGACCATCTATCTAAGCCCCTCCGTTGCCGGAGGGTTCATGCCACCGACCTCTGCCATGCCGAGCAAGCATTGCACCCCGGAGGGTGTCGGCAATTCGGGTGTTGCACCGGATAGAGTTTACAGGAGCTCCCGGTTACCCGGGAGTTCGGTGGGCTCTTACCCCGCCTTTCCACCCTTACCTGTCACAAGGACAGGCGGTATATCTCTGTTGCACTTGTCCTGAGGTTACCCTCGGCGGATGTTATCCGTTACCCTGCTCTGTGGTGCCCGGACTTTCCTCATCGGTTTCCCAACGCGGTCGTTCGGCTTTCCTGCGTATTCTATTATATCATAAGTGGGGCGTACTTGACAAGGAAACATTTAAAAAAACCGGGAAATGATATGACTGGCAGGGCGTAAATGGAAACGAAAAAGGGGAAAAGCCATTGCTCACCTCCCCTGAGCAAAACGTGTCCAAAAAGAAGAAACGGAGGAAGGGGTGAAAACCACAATCCCTTGTGGGGAAAAACAGGAAAATACCACATCTCGTCTAACACCCGG
>JAFYNU010000172.1 GCA_017547975.1 Clostridia bacterium | reverse complement strand
TGTCGATGCCCATGGCGGCGCATTCCACCGCCAGCTTGTAGTCAAAATGAATATCGGCCACCAGGGGGAGGGCGGATTCCTCCCGAAGCTTGGCAAGCACCCGGGCAGCCTCCATATCGGGCACGGTGTAGCGCACCAGGTCGGCTCCGGCCCGGGTAAAGCGATCCAGCTGTGCCTTGCAGGCGGCAAAATCGTGGGGGTCGGAGTTGGCCATGGTCTGTATGCTGATGGGTGCGCCGCCCCCAATGGGCAGGCCCCCGACGGTTACGCGGCGTGTCATGTTGTCACCAGCCTTATAATGTCATTCACGGTTACGTAGAGGAAGAGCAGGAGGAAAAGACCAAGCCCCACCAGATGGACATAGCCCTCGTATTTTGCGGGAATAGACTTTTTGAAAAGCAGAGCGGAGATGGCGTTGATTACAATGAAGAAGATGCGTCCCCCGTCCAGGGCGGGAAGGGGAAGCAGGTTCATGACCCCAAGGTTGATGGAAATAAAGGCGATCAGGTTAAAGAAACCGGAATAGTCGGCCTGGGTGGCCACCTCGGTCATCATGCTGGTGATGCCCACCGGGCCCGACATCTGGTCGGCACCCACCTTGCCGGTGAAAAGATCCACCAGGCTGTAGCGGATCATGCGCACGTAATCGTAGCCGTGGAGCAGGGCAAGCTTCATATTTCCCCAAAAATCGGTTTCTTCCACCCGGTAACGGATGCCGAAGCCGAAGAAGGGCTCCCCATCCAGGGTCAACTGCTTTTGTTCCAGGGGCAGATCGGTGAGGGTGACGTTTTTTCCGTCCCGTTCCACCACCACGGTGTAGGGGGCACCCTGATAACGATCCAGAAACAGGCTGACGTCGCTTGCCAGAAGGACCCGTTCTCCGTTGATCTTCACAATCTTATCCCCGGGATAAATGCCGCAAAGACCGGTTTCGGTATATTCCTCCGCCACCTCGTCAATCACCGGGACGGTGGTGTAATTTGCCGGGGCAATCAGGAACATCAGAATCACAAACCCGGTTACCAGGTTCATGAAGGCGCCGGATACCAGAATCAGGAAGCGTTGCCAGCGGGGCTTGCTGGTGAAAGCCCGGGGATTTTCGGAGGTTTCATCCTCACCCTCCATGGCGCAAAAGCCCCCAACCGGGATGATACGCAGGGAGTAGGAGGTTTCTCCCTTTTTGAAACCGAAAAGCTTGGGCCCCATACCGATGGCAAATTCATTGACCTGAACCCCAAAGGCTTTGGCAACCAGAAAATGGCCCAGCTCATGGAGCATGATCATAACCCCGAAGGCCAGGATGGCGAGTAAAATGGAAAGCGGAGTACTCATTCAAAATCCTTTCATGGAAAAACGGTGGGAAATATCAGAGGGAAAAGAAACTGCGAAGGGTGGCCCGGGCCATTCGGTCCAGCTCTGCCACGTCCTCGAAGCAGGCGGGCGCTTTGGCGTCCTGCTGCTCCAAAACATAGGCGACACCCCGGGGGATATCGGTGAAGCCGATCTTGCCGTCAAGGAAGAGGGCCACCGCTTCCTCGTTTGCTCCGTTGAGCAGAACGGGAACACCGCCGCCGGTTCTGGCGGCTTCCTTTGCCAGGCGCAGGGCGGGGAAGGCCTCCTCGTCCGGGGAGAAGAAGGTGAGCTTACCCACCTCCCACAGCTTCAGGGGAGCAAT
>JAFYNU010000171.1 GCA_017547975.1 Clostridia bacterium | reverse complement strand
CTGCTGGATGTCCAGTCCCAAGGTCCGGGACAGCCTGGGTGCTGCTCTGCGGGGCCGCCGGGATCAGTGGATTATTCAGGGACACGTGGGATCCACCTGGCAGAACGGTCAGTACGTTATCACCCGGGACGTGGAAAAATCCCGTGAAGCCTTTGAGGATCTGCTCACCCGGCTGGAAACCGACTATATTGATCTTGGCATGATCCACTTTGTGGACAAGGTGGAGGATTGGAACAACATCGTGACAGGTCCCTTCCTGGAGCTGGTCATGGAACTGAAAAATTCCGGCAAGATCCGCCACATCGGCCTTGGTACCCACAATCCCACCATCGCCAAGCTTGCCGCCGAAAGCGGCTTTGTGGAAATGATCCTCTATTCCCTGAACCCCTCCTACGACATGATGCCCCCCACCGAGGATATTGATAACTACTACGTGGAAGAATACGATCCCACCCTGGGCGGCATGCATCCCCAGCGGGCCGAGGTGTACGACGCCTGTCTCCAAAACGACGTGGGCATCACCGTCATGAAGGGCTATTCCGGCGGCCGTCTCTTCGACCCCAAGCGCTCCCCCTTCGGTGTGGCGCTGACCCCGGTGCAGTGCCTCCATTACGCCCTGACCCGTCCGGCGGTGGCCAGTGTGCTGGTGGGCTACGATACCCCGGAACACGTGGACCAGGCGGTGGCTTACGAAACCGCCACCGACGAGGAAAAAGAATACGAAAAGACCCTGGCCGGCGCTCCCATGCGCAGTTATTTCGGCATGTGCACCTATTGCGGTCACTGCATGCCCTGCCCCATGGAAATCGACATTGCCATGGTGAATAAATATTACGATCTGGCCACCATCCAGGAAGAGGTTCCCGCTTCGGTCAGAAGCCATTACGAATTGCTCTCACACAAGGCGGACGAATGCATTGGCTGTCAGGCCTGCGAAGGCCGTTGCCCCTTCGGTGTGAAGATTGCGGAGCGTATGGCAAAGACCGCCGAACTCTTTGCGTAAAATTTGTGACCCATTCAAAAGCTGTTGCGTGGCGCAACAGCTTTTTCATTTGTCCCTGTTTTTGTATCCGGCAACCCTTCTGCCCCCGTAAAAAGCGGGCGAAAAGGGCTTGCCAAGAATACAAGAATGGTGTATAATACATGGGGAAAGAAAAGAGAAAATCCCAGATTTCACAGCACAAAGGTAACACGAATCCATGAATAAACGAATCATTTATAAAGAAAATCAAATCATACCGGCGGTGGCCCTGCGGGGACTGACGGTGTTCCCCGGTGCGATCATGCACTTCGACGTGGGTCGGGAAAAATCCATCCGGGCCCTGGAGCACTGCATGGCCCACAATCTGCCGGTATTTCTGGTGACCCAGAAGGACATCCGGGAGGACGATCCATCCCTGCCCGATATCTATAAATACGGCACCGTTTCCTACGTGAAACAGCTTTTGAAGATCCCCGGCAACAATATGCGGGCCATGGTGGAAGGCAGCTACCGGGCGGAAATCGACGAATACGTCAGCGACGAGCCCTTCATTTCGGTGCGGGTCAACGCCGCCCCCGATACCCATAACCCCCGCATGATGGAACGCACCGAAGCCGCCGCCAGAGTCCTGCGGGATCGGTGGATCACCTATGCCAAGCTTTCGCCCAAGGTGGGGGATGACCTGAACTTTATGGTGGAAACCGAGTCGGATTACAGCAAGGTGGCCGACTTCATTGCCCAAAACATCCCCATGCCCTACCAGGAACGGCAAAAGATCCTGTCGGAACGCCGTCCATACGGCAGAATGGAAGCCATGTGTGCCTTCCTGGCCCACGAAATCGAGATCCTGTCCATTGAGAAGGAGATCCAGGAAAAAACCCAGGAAGGAATCAATAAAAACCAGAAGGAATACTACCTCCGGGAACAGATCCGTGCCATCCAGTCGGAGCTGGACGAGGGGGAGGACGCCGCCGCCGAAGCAGAAAACTACCGCCGGAAGATCCGGGCTCTCAAGCTGGATGCCGAATCGGAAGAAAAGCTCCTGAAGGAGGCCAACCGCCTGGCCCGGCTTGGAATCAACAATCCCGAAGGCTCGGTGGCCAGAACCTGGCTGGATACCTGTCTCGATCTGCCCTGGCACAGGTCCACTCCGGAGGAGATTTCGGTGGAAGCCGCCGAAAAGACCCTGGAAAGTATGTTCTACGGCATGGAAAAGGTGAAGGAGCGCATCCTGGAATTCCTTGCGGTGCGTAAACTTAACCCTGACCTGAAGGGCCAGGTCATTTGCCTGGCGGGTCCTCCGGGAACCGGTAAAACCTCCATCGGCACCGCCATTGCCACCGCCACCGGCCGCAAATTTGCCCGGGTATCCCTGGGCGGCATGCGGGACGAGGCGGATATCCGGGGCCACCGGAAAACCTACATCGGCGCCATGCCCGGCCGCATCATCCAGGCTCTGCGCCTGGCGGGGAGCAACAATCCGGTGATCCTGCTGGACGAAATTGACAAAATGGCCAGCGACTTCCGGGGTGACCCCGCAAGCGCCATGCTGGAGGTTTTGGATACCGAACAGAATCACGCCTTCCGGGACCACTACGTGGAGCTTCCGGTGGATCTTTCTAACGTCCTCTTCATCATGACCGCCAACGACGTATCCCAGATTCCCCGCCCCCTCTTCGACCGCATGGAGCTGATCGAACTGGGAAGCTACACCGACGAGGAAAAGCTGGAAATCGCCAAGCGTCACCTTCTGCCCCGCCAGCTGAAAAAGCACGGGCTCAAGGCGGCCAACCTGAAGCTTACCGACGATATTCTCCGTACCCTGATCTATGCCTACACCCACGAATCGGGGGTCCGCAGTCTGGAACGGGAGCTTGCCACCCTGTGCCGCAAGTGCGCCAAGCGCATTGCCTCCGGGGAGGCCAAGTCCCTCCGGCTCACCGATAAAAATATGGAAGAAATCCTGGGACCCAAAAAGTTCCGGGAAAAGCCGGATGCCAACCCCACCGAGGTGGGTATGGTCAACGGACTTGCCTGGACCGCCGTTGGCGGGGAAATCCTGCCGGTGGAAATCAACGTGCTTCCCGGTAGCGGTAAGATCGAGCTCACCGGCAACCTGGGGGACGTGATGAAGGAATCCTGCGCCGCCGCCATGAGCTGTGTGCGCTCCCGTGCGGTTTCTCTTGGCATTGATCCGGAATTTTACAAGAAAAACGACATTCATATTCATTTCCCCGAGGGAGCCATTCCCAAGGACGGCCCCTCCGCGGGTATCACCATTACCACCGCCCTGGTTTCGGCCCTGACCGGCCGGCCGGTTCCCACCAATATCGCCATGACCGGTGAGGTTACCATCCGGGGCCGGGTATTGGCCATCGGCGGGTTGAAGGAAAAAACCATGGCCGCCATGCGCCATGGAGCTAAAACCGTCATCATTCCCAAGGAAAACGTCCGTGACCTGGCGGAAATCGATCCCAAGGTCCGGGAAGCCCTGCACTTTGTTCCCGCCGAAACGGTGGATACCGTGCTGACCACGGCTCTGCTCCCGGCGGAGGGAAAAACCGAGGAGGCTACCCTGCCCGAAGGTGTTGCCCTGCCCAAGGCGGAGCCCAACCTGGGAGAAAGCATGGTCTGCTCGAAAGGAAGATAAGCATGATCAATACCAATAAAATCACCTTCATCACCTCGGCGGCGGATATCCACGGCTTTGTGGAAAGCGACCTGCCCCAGGTGGTGTTTGCCGGAAAGTCCAACGTGGGCAAATCCTCGGTAATCAACAGCCTTGCCAACCAGAAAAACCTGGCCCGGGTGGGCAAGACACCCGGCAAAACTATCCACGTCAACTATTTTGATGCGGAAGGGAAGGAACTCTGGGTGGACCTGCCGGGTTACGGCTACGCCAAGGTTTCCTTTGAGGAAAAGAAGCGCTGGGCCCGCTTGATCGAGGGTTATTTCGCCCGGGAACAGAATATTGCCCTGGGGGTCCTGATTGTGGACGCCCGGCACGAACCGGGGGAACTGGACCAGAACATGCTGGAATACTTCCGGGAAACCGGTACGCCGGTGGCCATTGTGGCCAACAAGTGCGACAAGCTGAAAAAGAGCGAATTGGACGAAGCCCGCACCCGGGTGGCAACCACCCTTGGGGTGGGGGAGGAATCGGTTCTGCTCTATTCGGCGGAAAAGCGCATGGGCCGGGACGAGCTGTTCCGCCTGATCTGCACCTTTGAAAAAAATAAATGAAATAGAGGGATACCATTATGAAATTCTGCAAATTTTACACCAATCCTGAAAAAACCGAAACCCAATGGGGTATTGTGGAAGGGGATATCATCAAGACCCTGACCAAAGCACCCTACGACGAAATTCTCCCCGACGGCGGCAGTGTCAAGCTTGCCGACGTGGCCCTGGCCTGCCCCTGCGACGCCACCAAGATCGTGGCCATTGGTAGAAACTACTACGAGCATATTCTGGAATTCAACAGTGAAGTTCCCAAAGAACCCCTGATCTTCCTGAAGCCCACCACCGCCCTCACCGACCCGGATGGCTCGGTGGAAAAGCCCGATTTCACCAATCGTTTCGATTACGAAGGGGAAATCGCCGTGGTTATTGGCAAAAAGGCCAAGAACGTGAAAAAGGAAGAAGCCCTGGACTACATTCTGGGCTACACCTGCCTCAACGACATCACCGCCCGGGACATTCAGTATGCCGACAGCCAGTGGACCCGGGGCAAGGGTCTGGATGGATCCGCCCCTGTGGGACCCTTCGTGACCAGCGGTCTTGTGCACAACAAGATCGGCATCCAGACCTATCTCAACGGCAAAAAGGTCCAGGACGGCAACACCGAACTGATGATGTGGGACATTCCCAGCCTGATCGAATACGTGACCCGTTACATCACCCTGCTGCCCGGTGACGTGTTTACCTGCGGTACCCCGGTGAACGTGGGCCCCATGGTCCCCGGCGACGTGGTGGAAGTGGTTGGTGAGGGCATCGGCACCCTGCGCACCACCATTCTGTAAACCATGCTCAGCGGATTTGCAAGCGACCCCACCGGCACCCTGACCCTCCTGCTTCTCAGCCTGCCGGGGGTTATTCTGGCCATTACGGTGCACGAGTCGGCTCACGGCTGGATGGCATACCTTCTGGGGGATGACACCGCCAAAACCTCGGGGCGCATTTCCATGAACCCTCTCCGGCACGTGGATCTGTTTGGACTTGTGATACTGCTCTTTTTCCGGGTTGGCTGGGCCAAGCCGGTGGTGGTAAACGTGCGCAAGTTCAAAAAGCCCCGGCGGGACGTGGTTCTCACCTCCCTGGCAGGGCCGGTGAGCAATCTGATTCTTGCCTTTTTCCTGCTCCTGGGGGCAGTGGCCTTTTCGGTGGCTTACAGTGCCAACTATATGAAGTTTGGGGACACCGCCTTTTCCACCGTACTCCTGGTTCTGACCGATCTGTTTGGGTATGCGGCGGTGACCAACCTGGGTCTTGGGGTATTCAATCTGATTCCCTTCCCGCCCCTGGATGGGTG
>JAFYNU010000170.1 GCA_017547975.1 Clostridia bacterium | reverse complement strand
GTTATTTTCGGGGATATAGCGGGGGTCCTTGTCCCTGGAGCCGAAGGCGGTGACACGGGTGGCGTGGGCACCGGTGGCATGGAGGATCATGGCGGTGGAATGGGTGGGGTAGAAGAAGGGGGGCAGGGAGTAGCTTTCCAGGGCGTTGACGTAGTCGGCGGGGAAATGGGAAAGATCGTGGAAATACTGGGATTCCCCGAAAACGAAATCCCCGAAGGTGCCCTTTTCGTGCTCCTTTTTGCAATACATGGCGGTGGGGTAGTAGACGCAGGTTTCCCCCATCATGTAGGTCAGGCCGGTTTCGGCAACCTTATCAATGATGGCCTTGCATTCCTCCGGGGTGCAGGCCATGGGTACTGCGCTGTAAACGTGCTTGCCTGCGTCCAGGGCGGCCAGTACCAGGGGGGCGTGGGTGTGGCGCTCGGTGAAAATGGCCACCGCCTGCACGTCGGGCCGGGCAATGGCTTCCTCAAAGGTGGGGATGATATCGGCGCCAAAGCGCTCCTTGTAGTTTTGGGCCTTGGTACTGTCCAGGTCGCAGACGAAGACCTTGTCCACGGTGGGGTGAGCCTGGAACAGGGGGACGAAGCATTGGGCGAAGGAACCACAGCCGATGACGGCAACGTTGATGGGTGTCATATATCTTCTCCTTATCCGAATGATTGACTTGATGTCATTATAGTATGGAAACCCGGCGGAATCAAGCCTTTTTCGAAAAAACAATTTACTCACGGGGGAAACTGTGCTATACTGAAAGAAAAAAGGAGAACGAACGGTATGAAGGACAGAATCAGACAGGTCAAGCTGGCAACCCTTGCCACCCAACGCTATTCCTGGGAACACGGTACGGTGGCCCAGGCATTTCTGGAGCAGGGGGAGCGGGAGGTGGTGATCGCCATGGCCCACGAAGCCGCCTATCGGCAGGAGGCCGACGGCAGAGCCGCCATGATGGGCGGTCAGGCGGCGGTGACCGACCCCTGCGCCCCCGGGGAGGCTTTGATTTACGCCTATGAGGAAACCGGGGACGGCTATTTCAAAAGCGCTTACGAAAAACTCCTCCATTGGGCCATGGTGGATGCGCCGCGAAATGGGGACGGTATCGTCTATCACCTGGATAACGCCCCGGAAATGTGGGTGGATTCCTTTTATATGCTGCCTCCCTTCCTGGCCCGGGCGGGGAAATATGACGAAGCCATGCGCCAGATCCGGGGATATTGGAATATCCTCTTCCGCCCCGAAAAGAAGCTTCTGGCCCACATGTGGCAGGATGGGGAAAAACGCTTCCTGCGGGAGGACGTTTGGGGTGTCGGCAACGGCTGGGCCATGGCGGGTATGACCCGGGTATTGCGTCTGCTTCCGGTGGAATACGCCGCCGAAAAGGCCGAGCTTGCCGATAAAATCAACACCCTGCTTGCCGGGGCTATGGCCCTGGTGCGTGACGACGGGCTTTTCCACGACGTGCCGGACCGGCCTGATACCTTTGTGGAAACCAACTTTTCCCAAATGGTGGCCTACACCATCTACCGTGGGGTAAAGGGTGGCTGGGTGGATGCCAGCCTGTTACCCGTGGCGGATCGGATGCGGGATGCCGCATGGGGCAAGCTGAACCCCTACGGCCTGGTGGAGGGGGTCTGCGGAGCCCCCACCTTCGACAAGCCCGGCATTGCCCCGGAAGGCCAGGCCTTCTTCCTTTTGATGGAAGCCGCCAAGAAAGACATGGACTAAGAAAAATCCCGCCGAACGGCGGGATTTTTGTTATTTGGAAAGGTCGGCGTACAGTTCGGGGCGGCGTTCGTAGTGATAGACCGAGCGGGGGTCGGTGTCGGCGGCGGGGGCAGAAAGCCAGTACACCGGGTCGTAGGCGTTCACGTCCACCTCGGCAATGGCAAAGCCCTTTTCCGGGGCGGCTGTGGCCAGAATCTGACCCCGGCGGCCTTCGATGCGGGTAATTTCCGGATCGGCGGTGACCTGGGCAGGGACGAAGATCATGGCATTGGGGTAGGCGCTGTGGGCATTTTTCAGGGCATAGGCATCGCTGGCGGTGGGGTTCAGCACGATATCCACACCCTTGAGGAAAAGCAGACGGGGCAATTCCGGCATAAAACGGTCCCAACAGATGGCACAGCCGATGCGGCCAAGCTCGGTGTCAAATACAACCAGATCGTCCCCGGGCACGGTGCCGGTCCATTTTTCACGCATGGTGATGTGACTCTTATCATAGCGGCCTACCAGTTCACCCTTCCGGTCGAAAAGCAGGATGGTGTTGCTCAAAAGGCCGTTTTCGTCCTGGAATTTAACCGATGCGGCCACAAATATGCCGTGTTCCTTCGCTTTATCCCGGAGCATGGTGACGGCGGGATCGGTCATTCGTGCCCCCTCCCCGGGGCCCATATCGGTGACGCCCCAGGCGTTGTAAAGCTCGCAAAGCAATACCAGGTCGGCTCCCTCACCGGCGGCGGCATCGATCTTAGCCCCGGCGGCGCGGATGTTATCGGCCTGGGTGGTGGGTTCCTTCCGGGGGCCGCCCATGATGGCGGCAAGCTTGACCTTGTTTGGAATATAAGGACCCACATATTCTGCCCGAATATCCGAAATGCTTCCCTCTCCCTGGGTGCGGCCGTAGAAGCAGACGTTCATTTCCAGAGCTTCTGCCCCTTCGGGACAGGGAATTTCTTCTCCGGAAACTGCATGAGCCCGGAACATGGGGGTGCCTGCGGCGTCGTACCAGCTGTAAACAATCTGGGTCTTGACACCCGGAGTGGTTCCCAGTTGGTAATGGATCCGGTAGCGTCCGCTTTGGGTAAAGCCGTGGCAGATGGCGGTGGCGTTGGCGAGCCGATAGTGATCCCCCGAAAGGACAGCCCGGAAACGGCCCCCTTCGGCAAAGGCTTCCCCGTCCACGGCGGGATAGTTCTGATTGACGGTCCATTGGGTAAAGGTCATAATACTGTCTCCCTGGTGATGTGTTACGGTCATTATCTCACCGAACCGAACCTTTGTCAAGAAAAAAGGACTTGCAAGCCATCCCGCCCCATGGTAAAATGGAGAAAAAACATGGGAGAAATGATATGAAGTATAATTCTCTGCTGGTGAATCAACTGGCAGCCCTGACCGACGGGGTACCCCATCTGGTGACCAATCTTTCCAATGCCGCCGCCCTGCTTTACGACAGTCTGGAAGGGCTCAACTGGGCGGGTTTCTACCTGATGCGGCAGGGCAAGCTCATTCTGGGACCCTTCCAGGGCAAGCCCGCCTGCACCGAAATCGCCATTGGCAAGGGGGTCTGCGGCACCGCCGCGGCGGAAAACAAGACCCAGCGGGTGCCGGACGTACACCAATTCCCGGGACACATTGCCTGCGACAGTGCCAGCAATTCCGAAATCGTCATCCCCATCCGGGTGAATGGCCGTGTGGTGGGGGTGCTGGATATCGACAGCCCCCTCTTTGACCGGTTCAGCCAGGCCGACCAGGCCGAGCTGGAGGAATTTGTGGGTGTTATTGAGGGAATCTGGCAGGAAAATCTTTGATACGGAGGGGAAGCCCCATGAAGGACGGAAAAAAGTGCGTTTTGGTGGCCGATGACGAAGCCGCCATCCGGGAAATATTGACCCTGCTTCTCTCCGGGGAGGGGTACCGGGTGATTCCTGCCTGTGACGGGCAGGAGGTGCTGGAGCTGGCATCGGATGACATCGACCTTTATATCCTGGACGTGAACATGCCCCGCATGACCGGAATCCTGGCGGCGGCGGAGTTACGCAAAACCCGGGAGACCCCCATTATGTTCCTGACCGCCTACTCCGGGGAATCGGACAAGGTGCTGGGCTTTTCGGTGGGGGCCGACGATTACATGGTGAAGCCCTTTTCCAACATGGAGCTTTTGATGCGGGTGAAGGCCATCCTGCGGCGCAGTCCCGGCTATCAGCCGCCCCCTGCTCCGGTGGCCAAAAACCGGATCCCCATCGGGGATCTGGAGCTGGACCTGGATCGGCAGACGGTGCTCCGGGGGGAGGAGGCCATTGCCCTGACCTTCACCGAATTCAAAATTCTGGAGCTTCTGGCCACCAACAAAAAGAAGATTTACTCCCTGGACAGCATCTATTCCAATATTTGGGACGACAACGCCGTGGGGGATTCCACCATCATGGCCCACATCAAAAACATCCGCAAAAAGCTGGGGGACAACTCCCGGGAGCCGATGTACATCAAGACCGCCTGGGGAAGGGGTTATTACGTTGACTGAACCGAAACGGAAAAAACTGTCAAGCCAGATCCTTGCCACCCTGGGGATCTCCCTGGGGGCGGCGGTGGCGGCTTTTGATCTGTTGGTATTTGGGGCTTACGCCCTGCTGGACCGGGTGTACGATGCCCAACCGATTTCCATGAGCGAGGATGCCCTCATCAGTGCCCAGGGGTGGGCGCTGAATTTGAGCCTGCTTTTTTCGGTGGGGTTCTTCCTGACCCTCTTTCTGGTTCTTTTGGGAAACCGGCTCTCCTACGTCCGCACCATTACCCAGGGGATCGACCGCCTGAAGGCGGGGCAGGGGGATTGGGTGATTCCTCTGCGGGGGAATAACGAATTGACCACCCTGGCGGTGACCATCAACGCAATGAATGCCGCCCGAAATGCCGTCCGGGAAAAGGAAAAGGCCCTGAACGAAGAGAGGGAGACCTTGATCCGCACCCTGTCCCACGACATCCGTACCCCCCTGACCTCGGTGCTTTCCTATTCCGAACTGCTTTTGAGCCGGCAGGAGCTGGACGAGTCTGCCCGGGGACAGGCGGCTCTCATCCGGGAAAAGGCGGAGCGCATCAAGGAGCTCACCGACGTTTTGCTGGATGGGGGAAAGCGCACCCCGGAGGAATTTCCCGATGCCAGGCTTCTTTTCCTGCAGCTTGCCATGGAATTTGAGGAGGTATTGGAGGGGGATTTTTCGGTGGAGACCGATCTTTCGGGACTTCCCCCCTTTGCCGGAGGCTTTGACCCCGGGGAGCTTCGCCGGGTGTTGGATAATCTGATCACCAACGTGCAAAAATACGCCCACCCGGATCACCCCGTGACCTTGCGGGTGGAAAAGACCGGGGAGGGAATCGTCATTACCCAGGAAAACGCCGTCCGGAGGGCCGAAGCAAAGCCCGAAAGCTTCCAAATGGGCATTACCAGCATTCGCCGGGTGGCCCACAACTATGGCGGCCGGGCGGAAATCCGGAAGGACGAAGAACGGTTTGTCATTTCCATTACTCTTTCGGAATTTTAGGGAAAAACTTCAGAATTCTTCAGAAAAAGCTGTGAGGTTTCTTCAGAAAGAAATGGTATTATATACTCACAAAAGCAAAGACCCAACAAAAACAAAAAGAATGTGAGGAAAAAACAATGTTAAACTTTCTGGATCTCCTGGTAATCGTATTCCTGGCAGTGGCCGCCTTCTCGCTCCTTTCGGTGGTATTGATGTTTGTGGTAAAGAACCCCCTGGTGCAAAAGATCTCTCTGGGGCTTACGGTTCTGGTATCCCTGGGGCTTGGAGTAAGCTACCTGCCAAGCTTCCTGAATTTCGGCTTTGACGGTCAGTTTGCCGCCGGTATCCTCTTCATCCTGATGGGGATTGGTGGCGGAGTCCTTGCCCTGGCGGCGAAGGATGATCCCAAAAAGTTCCTGGCGGCTCGTATCCTGGCCGCCGCGGGGCTGGTGCTTGGAATCGCCAACGCCTTCCTGATCTGACGACAAAAGAATGAATAAGGGACGCCCTTTTGGGAGATACTTCGTAAAGAAGTATCTCCCAACTTTTCTTTTCATATAAAACCTGACGGTTTTCGTTATATTATATTCGCTCTAAAACTTGCGAAGCAAATATCACTTGGGCAAAGCCCAAACATAACTGCGAAGCAATATCACTCGCCGATAGGCGAATATAACTGAGGCGCACTTCCTTACGGAGTGTGCCTCTTCGGGGTGGCCCTTATTTTTGGGTGTTTGCGTTTTTGCCTGGACTTGTTATATCCCGTTGCTTGCGCGTTGGAGTGATTTCGTGTATAATGAAAAAAACAATTTTGAGGGGAATGAGGTGAGAAACCATACTGAGGGAGAATATCATTGCACTGCGAACTGCTTTGGGTATTACCCAGGGAGAACTGGCGGATCGGCTTCACGTGGTACGGCAGACCATCTCCAAATGGGAAAAGGGCCTTTCTGTGCCCGATGCCGCCCTGCTGCCGGAGCTTGCGGAAGCACTGCATACCACGGCGGCGGTTCTTTTGGGGGATAAGGCGGTGGCCGACAATTCCCCTGCTATTTTGCCGGGTTCCCTGTCGGGATGGGAGAGTCCCGCCGGGAGGGAGGACAATGGTTCCCTGCTTGGGGCGGTGGATATTGGGGGAACCAAGATCCAGGTGGGACTTCTGACCGAAACCGGAAGAGTTCTTAAGGAAGAGAGTTTCCCCACCGACGTGACCGGCCGGAGCGGAGAAGACACGGTGGATATCATTGCGAAAAAACTGGATGAACTTTGCCAAAAAGCTGGGGTGGACCTGAAAAGTCTGCTTGGTGTGGGCGTTTTTTGTGCCGGACCGTTGGATACCGAGCGGGGAACGGTGGAAAACCCCTACACCCTGCCCGGGTGGGAGGGACTTCCCCTAGCAGGTCTGCTTGCCGAAAAAACCGGTCTCCCGGTGAAACTGGACAACGATGCCAACGGAGCCCTGCTGGGTGAGGTGTTCAGCCGGGGGCTTGGAAACAAGCGGGTTTTGATGCTGACCTTTGGCACAGGAATCGGTGTAGCCTATTGGAATGGGGACGATATCTACCGCAGCGGACGCTATCACCCTGAAATGGGGCACGTAATTGCGGCGAGCCGGGGGTCCCGGTGCTATTGCGGCAAGGTGGGCTGTTTTGAAAGCCTGTGTTCCGGTTCTGCCTGCAACGACAGGGCAAGGGCGGCGGGCTACCCCGGTTTTGGGGAATTGTTGACGGCCGCCCGGGCATCCGAGCCGGCGGCGAAGGAAGTCCTGGCCGAAATTCTGCGGGATTTTCAAAACGGCATCTGGACCCTGCGGGTAATTTTCAAGCCGGAGGTTCTGATTTTGGCAGGGGGCTTTGGAAAAGCCTATTTCCCCCTGCTGCAGGATGCCCTTTCGGGAGAAGACGAAAACCAGGAGGATTTTACCGGCCTTTCCCGGATTTTGCCGGAGAGCGACGTGCCCAATGCAGCCCTGCTTGGGGTTTGCATGTTACCATGGAAAAAGAAAAAAAGAAAGGGAACGACCCTATGAAAGGTTACAAAAAACTCAAAATCGTCATGATCGGGGCGGGAAGCTGCTGCTTCTGCCCGGTGACGCTGCAGGATATCCTGCTTTCCGACTTGATCAATTCCCTGCCCCTGGAAGTGTGCCTGATGGATATTGATGCCCACGCCCTGGAGGTAAGCCACGAGTTTGCCAGGAAGGCGGTGGCCCTTTCGGGTCGGGAACTGATCTTGGATGCCACCACCGACCTGGACAAGGCCCTCACCGGAGCGGACTTCGTCATCACCGCCATCGAGGTGGACCGTTATCACTATTGGTCCATGGACTTCCACATTCCCAGACGCTACGGCTTCCGCCAGGTCTACGGCGAAAACGGCGGTCCCGGGGGCATGTTCCACACCCTGCGCAACATCGGCCCCACCCTGCATATTGCCCGGCGCATGGAGGTCCTTTGCCCCGATGCCTGGCTCATCAACTACACCAACCCCGAGGCAAAGCTGGTGGAGGCGGTGTCCAAGCTTACCAAAATCAAGGCAGTGGGTGTTTGCCACGGCTTTGACATGGGGGTGGAACAGATCGCAGAGATTCTGGAACGGGATCCCGAAAGCTTGGAAATCACCGGGTACGGTCTGAACCACTTTGGCTGGATGACCGGTGTGAAGGATAAGGAAACCGGGGAGGATCTCTATCCCCTGCTCCGGGAGAAAGAAAAGGAGTGCCATTGGCTGGCCAAATGGGACGAGGTGGGTCTTTCCCGCATGATGCTTCGCACCTACGGCCTGTACCCCTACCCCGGCACCAACCACATCGGGGAATACATTGCCTGGAGCGACGCATTCCTGGCCAGCAGTAAGATCCAGTATTTCTTTGACCCGGTGGCCGAAAAACCCTGGGAAACCAAGAAGCATCCCCGCTTCGTCTATGACTTTACCTCCAATCCCACCGGTATCCCCTTTTCGGCGGTGGACCCCGACAAGGAGGAGGAATACAAGAACCAGTTCGTCATCGGAGAGGAAGGGTTGACCCAATCGGCCGAATACGGTATCCCCATCATCGAAGCCATTGCCTTTGACCTGAATCGCTATATCCCCTCCCTGAACCGACTCAATAAGGGACAGATTCCGGGCATCATGCAGGATATGTGCGTGGAAGGCCCCTGCATGGTGGATGGAGAGGGCATCCATCCCATCCGGGTAGACCCCCTGCCCCCTGCCATCACCGCCATGATCAACCAGCAGGGCGCCATTCATCAGCTGGTGATTGAGGCCTACGTGGAAGGCTCCAAAAACAAGCTTCTGCAGGCTATGCTTCTCGACCCCACCATTTCGAATTACAACAACGCCGTTGCCCTGATCGACGAAATGGTTGAACGGGAAAAGGAAATCCTGCCGGAGCTCCATTGGTAAGGAGGACCCATGACGCGTTGCGAAAATTATGAGAGCATGAGCCGCCTGGCCGCCCGCATCCTGTGCCAAACGGTGGGGAAAAACCCCAGGGCGGTGATTGTGCTTGCCACCGGCCATTCTCCGCTTTTTGCCTACCGCTATTTTGTGGAAAAGGTGAAAACAGCCGGGACCGACCTGAGGGGCGTCACCTTCGTCAAGCTGGACGAGTGGATGGGTCTTGAACCCGACGACCCGGCCACCTGCGAATACTTTCTGCGGACCGAGCTTCTGGAGCCCCTGGGAATCCGGGAGGAGCAGTTTCTGCATTTCGACCCCGCCGGAGATGGGGAGGCCGAATGCGCCCGCTTCCGGGAAGCCTACCGGAGTCTGCCGCCCCCCGATCTGGTGATTTTGGGGATTGGCAAAAACGGCCACCTGGGGCTGAACGAGCCCGCCGATTCGATGGCCATGGGTGCCCACGTGATCCCCCTGGCGGAAAAGACCAGGACCCACGAAATGCTCACCCACACCGTCTGCCCCGTTACCCACGGTATCACCATGGGCATCGGTGACCTCTTCCGGGGCAAGGAGATCCTGCTTCTGGCGGACGGAGCCGAAAAGAGGGAAGCCCTGGCGGCGTACCTGGGGGACGAGATCACGACCCGGTGCCCGGTGACCCTTTTGAAGCTGCATCCCAACTGCACCACACTGGTAAATATGGAAGATTTTGCCGGGATCCTGTAATCAGAAAGCCCGCATCCTGGTGATGCGGGCTTTTCGTGTGGGGGAGGGATCGGCTATTTCCGTCTCGTTTTCACAAGGCCGATGATGGCGGCGGCAGTCAAAAGAATTAGCAGAGCCTTGGCAAGCTCCTCCTTAAAAACCGCATCCGAAACCAGGATGGCGGTGGGACCGTCGGCGCCGCCGATGATGCCCACGT
>JAFYNU010000169.1 GCA_017547975.1 Clostridia bacterium | reverse complement strand
GCTTGGGGTCGGCAATGGTAAGCTCCAGATGGTTATCCTTCCCCCACACGGTAACACCGCCGAAGGTGGCTTCCAGCAGGTCATATTCACCCACGGTTTCAAAGTCGAAGGTCACCTTACCGGTCAGCTCGGTGCGAATCACCACGTGGTCGATGTAGCTTGCGGGACGTTCTTCCAGATAAACCGTCTGCCAGATACCGCGGATATTGCCGTAACCCTGTTTGCCGTAGGTTTGGTAATCCTTGTTGTCCAGGTCTTCGGCGATAACAATGATTTCATTGTCGCCATTCTTGTTCCAAACAGCGGTTACCTCCACCTCAATGGGAGCATAGCCGCCCTGGTGGGCGGCAAGCTTTTCGCCATTGACGTACACCTCGGTGGTGTAATCACTGGCACCGAGGATCAGAAAGAGCTTGGCAAGGGTCGGGGTATAGCGAACCACCTTTCGGTAGAAGCCCTTGCCGGTTTTGTCTTCTTCATGGATGCCGGACAGGGGGGCCGCCCAAGAGAAGGGAACGGTGATGGTTTTGTCAAAAACCGGTTCGTCGAAGGAGAACTGCCAGGGGCCGTTCAAATTCTGCCAATTGGCACGCTTTTTATCGGGTCGGGGATGCATGGGTTTGGGAATATTCATTCTCATACCTCCATATATTCATCAAATTCCATACGTTTCTTATTGGGAATAGGGGCAAACTCCCCCCTCCCCATTCATATCTTCTATTATAGCCCAAGCAATTCAAAATGGCAACTGTTTTTTCGCGCTTCCGGCATATTCCCCCTCGTCCATTCATATCTATGAAACACAAATTGAAAATTCACGGAGGGACAACATGACCGTTTCCAAAGAAATATATCGGGATATCGCCGAACGCACCGGCGGCAATATCTACATCGGCGTGGTAGGTCCGGTGCGGACCGGCAAATCCACCTTCATCAAAAACTTTATGGAATCGTTGGTTTTGCCCGCCATAACCAACGAAGCCGCCCGAACCCGGGCCCGGGATGAATTACCCCAAAGCGGTTCCGGCCGTACCATCACTACCTCCGAGCCCAAGTTTGTTCCCGAGCAGGCAGTGGAATTGGACTTGGAAGGGGTTCGCATGCGGGTGCGTCTTGCCGATTGCGTAGGCTACATGGTGGAGGGAGCCCTGGGCGGAGAGGAAAACGGCGAGGAACGTCTGGTGGATACCCCCTGGTTCGATAATGCCGTAGCCCTGACCGCCGCCGCAGAGGAAGGGACCCGCCGGGTCATGCGGGAACACGCCACGGTGGGTATAGTCATCACAAGCGACGGCACCATCACCGATCTGCCCCGGGAGGCATACGAAAAGGCCGAATCCGAAATCCTTGCGGAAATGACCGCTTCCGGTAAGCCCTTCGTCCTTTTAGTCAACTCCAAGTCCCCCGCTTCCCCGGAAGCACAGACGGTATGCGAAACGCTTTCCCAGCGCTATGGCATACCCGCCCTGGGGGTAGACATTCTTCACATGGGGTCGGGCGAAATCTGTGATATTCTTCGCTCCCTGCTGTTCGAATTCCCCCTGGGAGATCTTGCCTTCGACCTGCCCAGTTACCTGACAGACCTTCCCATGGATCACCCGATCAAACGTAATATCTGCGAACTTTTGCTCGGTGCCACAGAAGACGTCGGGGTTATCCGGGAGTTGGAAGCGCTCCCCGCCCGTCTTTTGGAATGCCCCCACCTGGAAGATGCGCTTCTTTCGTCGGTTACCCTTTCTGACGGCTCTGCCAGAATCACCCTGACACCGCCCCGTTCCCTCTTTTTCGAATTGCTCAGCGAGTCCCTGCCGGAGGGTTATCAGGTTACGTCCGACGAAGCCCTGCTCCCCCTGCTCCGGGAGCTTGCGGAATTCAAGGAGAAATACAGCCGTTATACCGCAAGCCTGGAGGAGGCGTTTTCCACCGGCTATAGCATGATCACCCCCGACGTCACCGAGCTCAAGCTGGAAGAACCGGAAATCGTTCGGAGGGGCGGCCGCTTTGGCGTCAAACTTTCCGCCTCTGCACCCTCTCTCCATTTGATGCTCACCAACATCGAAAGCACCGTTTGTCCCATGGTGGGCAGCGAAAAGCAGTCGGAGGAGTTAGTGGATTACCTGATCGGCGAATTTGAGGACGATCCCCAAAAGCTTTGGGCCTCCAACATTTTCGGCAAATCCCTCAGCGACCTGATCAACGACGGCCTTTCCGCCAAGCTTGCCCACGTTTCGGGGGAAACCGGACAGAATTTCCGGGGAACCCTGGAACGGGTCATCAACGAGGGAAGCGGCGGTATGATCTGCATTATTTTGTAAATGCATTACCACTATTTTCTGAAACCTTCTCCCATACAAAACAGCCGCCCGAAAAGGCGGCTGTTTTCCATTTGATATCATCCTTGCTCTGCAAGATACAGTGAGATGCGGTTTTGCACGTATTCGGCGGCTTGTTTGGCGGTGATCTCACCTTTGAAATAACGGTAAGCCTCTTCCATCACCACATCATATACCGCATTGCGATAATACGCCAGATGATCCGCCTGACGGATCATCTTCCAGGTATCCTCGTACCATCTTTGCTCCACAGGCAGTCTTGTTTCCTTATCCGCCCCGTCCCAGGTCAGGTTTCGGCCAACGTAGCGCTCGGTCTCCGCCAGATTGATAGAGAAGCGATACATGCCTTTCAAATCAAAATCCATATGATCGGCCTCCGGGTCATCGGGGGCGATTTCGCCCACCACGTCCTCCAGAAAGTGCCACTTCATGAATTCTGCCGTCGCTTCCCGGCTTGCTTCCTTGTCCACCACGGCAAAATATTGCTCTGCCCAAATCTCGTATCCATCATGCACACTGGAGGGGAAGGGCATGATGACCTCTGCCCGGACTTCCCCGGTTGATTCCGGCAGCTTTTCCAGGTTGACACCGGCCTTCTCCGAAAGATACGCTCTGGCGGATGCCACGTCAATGAATAAATTCTCAAAGTAGGGATACCGTATCCCCCCCATAATCTGCTCAAGTCGGGTATAAGTAAGTGCCTCCGGATTCCAAGTTTCAAACGTTGCTCCCTTGTTACAGAACTCCAGTGTCACTTTAAAGGTGCCGTCATCAAAGTGACAAGAGTTATTTTCCCAATCGATCCATTCATCAAAATTTGGAACAATATGACTCAATATCAAATCCTTTGTGGCCCATTCCAAATACCCAGGATCCTTTTCCCGGACAAAATCGATATATTCCAGGGGTGTTTCAAAGGTCTGTCCCTCTTCCAGCAGACGGCACTCGATGGCTCTTCCCATCAAGTCAAATTCCCGTGGCAGGTAATAACAGACTCCGTCCACCCGGGTGGCATCCACGACGTTTTCGATCAAAACGCCTTCTTCGAAGAATTCGGGAACTACCTCCTCCAAAGGGGCCAAAAGCCCCTGCTTGACGTAGTTTCTTAAGGAAAACAGGTCGGCGGTTGCAATGATATCCACCTCCCCCGAAAGGAGAGCCAGATTCAGCTTGGTGACGTCCTTGTATTCCTTCACCACGAACCGATAGCCCTTCCCGGCGCCGTTGAATTGGGCCGCCGTCAGGGAGACGTAATCGATATGTCCGCCCTTCATCAAACCGATGACGTACACCTCCTGATTGGCAGGAACCGAGGTATCCGATTGAACAAGCTCAATCAGCCCTCCGTTAGCCACCATCAGGATGCGCCCATCCGAAAGAGGCCGGATGGCACGAACCATGGACGTACCGTTTACCCCGCAAAAAATCAACTCGCTGATTCGCTGGCTGGTTTCTCCATCGGTGCGCCAGAGCTCGCTGCCGCACATGTAATAGCCGTAGGTACCGTCGCTGAAGGCACCGCCGGTGGGAACCCCTTCAATCTCAATTCCCTCCAGAGAAAGCTCACTGGTTTCAGGATTTAGGGGAAGCAGGAAGGTTTTTTCCCAAATGGGCTCCTCCATGGAGCCATACTCGCTGTAATCGTATTGTGCCGCGCAAGTCAAAGCATAGGGAGTTCCTCCGAGATTCATGAGACCACAAATGGCATGGGAGATATCCGAGCTGAGTTCGGTGGATTTGACAAAGCGATCCTTCACGTAAAGCTCGAAGGTATAGTCCTTATAATCAAGCCAGACGTAGGGGGTATCCTCCAGCATCATCACATTGGCGCTTGCCCCATATTCGGTACATTTACCGTAGTTGCTGGCACCCTTGGGATTGAGCACGTCCCCAACCGGTTCTCCATCCTTGTAAAGCTTGTAGCGGACACCGTAACTGGTTTCTGCTCCGTTTGCATCGGTGTAGAGATAGGGTTCCCCACCGATGGTCAGACCCAAAGCCGGGTCAGACGCTTGCCCGATTTGATAAAAGGAGGCGGTGGGCTCCCGCTTGTCTGCATCTTCCACAAATTCCAAGTCATAATAGCGGTATTCGGTCTTGTAGGGGGTATCGTACTCGGTGCCGTATTTCGCCGCCATTTCTTCGCTTGTGACTCCAACGGTAGCCCGGAGTTCTCCATCCACTTCGATGATATCCAGGATGGTCTCGTTTTCGGAAAGGTTAAGGTCTACGATCTCACCGAGATAGGTATCGGCCTCTTCTTCCCTCCTCCCGCAGGATG
>JAFYNU010000168.1 GCA_017547975.1 Clostridia bacterium | reverse complement strand
TCAAATAACCCGAAACATACTGATTGATTTGGGAGTCTAACCGGGCGGGCACAAAAGAAGAGAAGCCTTTTCGTACCGCAAGAATCCATTCGGCAAGAAGATCATCCAGCTGGGGGTCGGCAAAATTGAAAAGATCGATAAATTCCCGGAACTCGGATTCGGAAAAACATGCAAAATTCAGTTGATAGTCGCTTCCGGATCGTTTGATCAGATTCCGTTCCAGAAGGCGTGCAATATCCTCCTCGGTGAAAGTATCCACAGAAATGACGCCGTGGATGCTGTTTTGAGGGATACCATGGGCGCACATCCAACGAAGCCCCCCGTCCCGGTAGATGAACCGATCAAAATAGCGGGAGGTCCAATAGTAATAAAGGAAGGAGTTGCCCTCCTGATACCGACTTCCACTGTCGTCCCCGGCTACGTTGCATCCGCTGTTGTCGGGGTGAATCTCCTCTTGTTCATCGGGGGTTTCCTCCACCATAAACCAGCCGTAACTTCCGTCCCGGTGGGGAGGGAAAGGCCCGTCAGAGAGACCCAGCCGGTCCGATTTGATGGTGTCAAGCTTTCGCCGGAGCAGATAGGGCAGAATCAGATAGCCCAGTCGGTCCATGCCGAAATCGTGCCCGTAAAACGTCATGCTCTCCACATCGGTAGCTGCCGCCGAAAGGAGGGACTCCAATTGGTCGGCAATTTGGGTTACCAGACCGCCCGAAACCGATTTCAATTGTTCTCGGTCGGAAAGGCGAAGGAGAATGAAATTGGCGGCGTATTTGTTGCCAATCTTTTCCACGGCATCTCCGTAAAGCAGACTTGGTAACTCGTCCTCCACGTAGAGGGTGGGAATGCCGGTACGGAGGCTGATTTCCTCCACCGTCAGGGGTTTTTCGTAAGCGGCCAGGCAGATAGCCCGAGCAACCTGCCGTTGGAGATATTGGCCGGGGTTGATGTTGCCATTGCCGCAATCGATATTCCAATTGATACGATAATAAACTTTTTCCATATCTGGTTCTCCTATCCGTTCTCTGATTTTTTGGCGGCCCACGTTCAGCCGCCACTTGATTGTGGTTTCCGGAAGGGAATACTTGTGGGAAAGGGCCCGGATTGAGAGCTCCTTCAGATAGTAATCCACAAAAATGTCCCTGTACTGTGCCGAAAGAGTATGGAGAAAACGAAAGATCGCTTCGTATTCTCCTTCAGCGACAGCCTCGTCCACCGGAAAGTCGGCGCCGTCCAAAAGGGAAATGAGAGTTTCCTCTTCGGTGGGAATCATTTCCATGCGCTTTCGGGAGGCGATGAGCCGGGCGTATCGGTTGTGGGCAATGCGCCAGACCCAGGCGTCCAGGGAATGGATCTCGTATTGCTTCATCCCCTCCAGAAGGTGACAGAGGATTTCCCCGGCCAGGTCTTCTGCATCCTGACGATTTTGCAGGCGTTTGAAACAGAAGCGGTAGATGGATTCCACGTAGGGAAGAATGCATTTCTGATCCATGGGAAAACCTCCTTTCGGAAACGAATTGTTGTGATCACGTCTATATAGTGCCGGAAATAAAAAACGGATAGGTAAAAAAACGAGAAGTCAGCGACTTCTCGTTTTTTATTTGAAATTATTCTTCCGCGGGAGCTTCGGGTTCGGCGGGGGATTCCACAGAGGTGGCGTCTTCGCCGTTCATGACTTGGTCATTCTCGGCTTCGCCGTTCATGACCCGCAGGAATTCGTCGGCTTCCATCTTTTCGTGTTCCAGAAGGAAGAGGGAGACGGCTTCCAATTTGTCGCCGTGTTCCTTCAAAATGGATTCGCAGTGGGCGTAGGCCCCGTCGATGACGGCACGAATTTCCTGGTCGATTTCGGCGGCAACGGCATCGGAGTAGTTGGGGGTGCTGGTGAAGTCACGGCCCAGGAAGACCGAATCGTGTTCCGAACCGTACACGATGGGCCCAAGCTTTTCGCTCATACCGTACTTGGTGATCATCTTGCGGGCAATATCGGTGGCCCGGGAGATATCGTTGGAGGCCCCGGTGGAAATGTCACCCAGTACCAGGGCTTCGGCCACACGGCCGCCCAGGAGGGAAACGATTTCGTCCAGCATTTCTTTCTTGGTGGAATAATGCTTATCCTCGGTGGGAAGGGACAGGGTGTAACCACCTGCCCGACCGCGCTGGATGATGGAAATCTGGTGCACCGGGTCGTGGGTTTCCAGGAAGTGGGAAGCCACGGCGTGGCCCGCTTCGTGGTAGGCGGTGATCTTCTTTTCCCGGTCGGAGATGACCCGGCTCTTCTTTTCGGGGCCGGCGATGACCTTGATCATGGCCTCCGAAAGGTCTTCCATGGTGATGACCTTGCTCTGACGGCGGGCGGCCAGCAGAGCGCCCTCGTTCAGGAGGTTTTCCAGGTCGGCCGGGGAGAAGCCGCCGGTGCTCTTGGCAAGCACTTCCAGCTTGACTTCGGGAGCCAGGGGCTTTTTGACGGAATGGACCTTCAGAATTTCTTCGCGGGCCTTAATATCCGGCAGGCCGATATAGATCTGGCGGTCGAAACGGCCCGGACGCAGAAGCGCCGAGTCGAGAATGTCGGGACGGTTGGTGGCGGCAATGATGATGACACCCTCGTTCTGGGCAAAGCCATCCATTTCCACCAGCAGCTGGTTCAGGGTCTGTTCACGTTCATCGTGACCGCCGCCCATACCGGCGCCTCTGCGGCGGCCGACGG
>JAFYNU010000167.1 GCA_017547975.1 Clostridia bacterium | reverse complement strand
CTTTGCAATAATAGTTGCTTCCCACTTCATCCCAGTCCCGCTTACAGCCCCCACGGCACAGGGCGAAGTGTCGGCAGGCGGCGCATTCCGGAGGCCGGGTCAGGCTTTGATTGACAAAGCGTTTGGCCGTTTCGGAGGTCATGGCTTCCTCCACCGAGTTCTCCCGGATATTCCCAGATACCACTCGTCCAGCACGTAGAAGTCGCAGGGGTAGAGAGCCCCATCCCCTTCCACCACCAAATAGTGGCCGCAGGAACCCGCCATGGCGCAGGAGGAGGGCGGAAGCCCCAGAAGACGGCGGAGCAGGTCGTCGAAAAAGCGGATGCTGACGTAACGCCCCCCTTCCAGGTCGGCATACCACAAATCGAAGAGGGCACAGAGGAAGCCCCCGTAGTAGTCGGGGGTCAGCGACCAGGGCATGCTCCCCCGGCGGGCTTCCAGGGGATCCAGGCAGGGGATAAACTGGATGGGCACCCCAAGTTCCTTGAGGGATTCATACACCCGCCTGGGCTTTTTGGCCAGTTGGTCGGTGAGGACGCAGAGCAGATTGGTTTCCGCCCCGGCATTTTTCAAACAATCCAATGCCTCCAAAACCCGCCGGTAACTGCCGCAGCCTGCGGCGTCCACCCGGTTTCGGTCGTGGAGGTCGGCACAGCCGTCCAGGGAAAGCCCCACCAGGAAGCGATTATCCCGCAGGAATTCCGCCCACTCGGTGGTCATGGTCATGCCGTTGGTTTGGATGGCGTGGTGGATGGTGACCCCCGGGGGACAAAGCCGGGCTTCCATGGAGACGAAGTCCCGGAAAAAATCCAGCCCCGCCAGGGTTGGCTCACCCCCCTGGAACATGAAGGTGACGTTCCCCCCGGCTTCGGTTGCCGAAAAGGCCTTCTCCAGCAGGATCCGGGCGGTATCCCGCGACATGATCCCCCGGCTTTTCACCGTCCGATTGGCGGCCACGTCGGCATAAAAGCAGTACTTGCACCGAAGGTCACACAGATCGGAGGCGGGCTTCACCAGAAAGGTCAGGTGTTTCATTTGTCGGTGATTTCGGGACGGACCCCTTCCGCCTTTTCAATTTCCTCCAGAAGCTCACCCCGGAGCTTGAGGCGGATTTCGTCATAGGCCGGATCGTAAATGAGGTTTTTGAGCTGGTAGGGGTCGGCCTTCAGGTCGTAAAGGAAGTCGTCGGCATACCGGTCGGCGCTTCCCGCATCCCCGCCGAAAACGCCCGGAGCGTAGACCGCATAGGTGTAGTCGGGAGTGCGCAGTACACGGCCCACCCGGCTTTCGGAAATCTGGGCAAAGGCACGCTCCACGTGGTTTTCCAGACGCCCTTCGGCAATATCCATCAGGTTTTCACCGATCATGGCATCCCCCACGTCCACCCCGGCGATGGCCAGGAAGGTTTTGGGCAGGCTTGCGGTGCTGACGATTTCCTTCACCACCTTGCCGCCCTTGAAGGGGCCGCCGGCAATGACCAGGGGGACCTTCAGGCAGCCATCGTGGCAGGAGCGCTTGTAATCGTCGTAACCGTGGAGGTGTTCGTCGGTGTTGCGGGTTTTGAAGTGGGAACCGTGGTCGGAGGCAAAGACGATGACGGTGTTGTCGTAAAGTCCCTTTTCCTTGAGCTTGGCAATCAGGCGGCCCAGGTTTTCATCCAGGCTGGCGCACTGGCCCAGATAGTCGGGATATTCCTCCGCCGCATTGCCGCCCAACGCCGCCAGGTCCCCGGGCAGGGTGAAGTTTTTGAAGCGCTCCCTGGAACCCACCGGTCCCTCGTAATGCTCCCGGTCGTTTTGATGATGGGGCTCAATTTGGGAAATGGTCAGGAAGAAGGGCTTTTCCCCATTGTAGCCATCCAGGAATTCCAGGGCGTAGTTATTGATGCAATCCGCCCGGTAGCCCACGAAATCCAGCTTGTTGTTATCCTCGTCAAACACGTAGCCGTCGTAGCCGTGGGAGGTGAATTCCAAAACGTCCGCCGCCCGCCAGAATCCGGTGTAGCCCCCCCGGAATTCCAGGGGTACGGCGGTGATGCGGTGGTCGATGGCAGGAACCTCCTCCAATCCCCCATCGGAGGCCAGGTGCCACTTGCCCACGTAGGCGGTTTCGTAGCCCGCATCCTCCTCCATGTAATTGGCCAGGGTCTTGACGTTATGGGGGAGCATGATGTTATTGCGGAAGCAGCCGGTTTCGGTAGGATATTTGCCCGATTGGAAGAGGGCACGGCAGGGGCCGCACACCGGCTGGGGGGTAAAAGCATTTTCAAAACGCACCCCTTCGGCGGCAAGCTTGTCCAGATTGGGGGTCACATCCAGGGGCTGTCCGTAACAGCCGCAGGTATCGGGGCGCTGTTGGTCGGTAAAATAAAAAATCAGATTGTATGCCATGTTTTATCTCCTTTTTGGTGAAAGCCACCGGTAAAAACCGGTGGCTTTGAAAAATGGCCGGAGCTTATTCCACCACGACTTCCCGACCCAGGTCGGAGGAGTCGTAAAGAGCCTGCATGATTTCCGAAGAGTGGATGATCTTGCGGATGTCGGCGCGGTTGCCCTCCTGGGTTCTGACGCAATCCAGGAAGGAATCGATTTCCTTTTCATACATGTTCTTGATTTCGAACTTGGGGGTATATTCCACCAGGGCGCCGTGTTCGGCGGTGTAGAGGGTGAAGTGTCCGCCGTATTCCAGCCGGACCCCCGCCTTGGTGCCCATGAAGTCGATAAACATTTCGCTCTTGCCGATATTCTGAGCCCAGGCGCCGTTCAGGCTGACCACGGGGCCTTCGGTACGGACAATGCCCACCACCGAGTCATCCACGTCGTAGGTGCCGTTGTAATCGGGAGGACCGGCCCACATGGATTCGTAGGTGTAGTTTTTCATGTCAACACCCAGTTTGGAGAAGGCGGTACCGCTGACGGTCAGGGGCTTGGGATCCCCCACGCAGTAAAGAATCAGGTCGATGAAATGGACACCCCAGTCAATGAGGGCACCGCCGCCGGCAATGGCCTTGGTGGTGAAAGCGCCGCCCAGACCCGGGATGGAACGGTGGGCACGGAAGGAGGCATACACGTGGTAAACTTCACCCAGTCTGCCCTCGTCGATGTATTCCTTGATGCGGGTAACGCTGTCATGGAAGCGGTTGCAAACGCCGATGTTGAGGATCTTGCCGGTACGTTCAGCGGCTTCCAGCATGCGCTTGGCTTCCGACAGGATGCGGGCGGCAGGCTTTTCGCAAAGCACGTTCTTGCCAGCTTCCAGGGCATCCACGGCGATGACCGAGTGCATGTAGTTGGGGGTACAGATGGAGACCGCTTCAATTTCGGGGTCGGCCAGGACTTCCTTATAGTCGTAGACCGCCTTGCCCACGCCGTACTTTTCCACGGCGGCATCGGCCCGTTCGGGGATGATGTCGCAGAAATACTTGATTTCCGCCTTTTCATTTTTCATATAGGCCGGGATATGCGCCGAATTGGCGATGGTACCGCAGCCGATAATGGCAACCTTGATCTTTTCCATAAAAACCCTTTCCTTTCGATTTGGTTTTACTGTGCTTATCATACCAAATCTTGAGGAAAAAGTAAAGATTCTTCGTTGCCATTCCCGGTGGGTTATGGTATAATTTTTTCAAACAGAAGTGTATTTCCCCATTTTTACCCATGGAGGCAGCTTTATGTTGAAAACAGTATCCACCTTGAACGTGCCCGGCAAGCGTTTCGGCCAGATCGAGGCCCTTCGCCACCTGAAGGATGCCGGGTTTGACGGTTGCGACTACAGCATGTTTGGCTTCGACAATCCCGATGGAGGTCTCTTCTTCCAGCCCGATTGGCAGGAACAGGTCAAGGCCCTGAAAAAGGCCGCCGACGAGGTAGCCCTCCCCTTCCTGCAGGCCCATGCACCCTTCCCCAGCAACGCCCCGGATGACGAGGAACGAACCCGCGAAATCCGCCGTTGTCTGTCCCTTTCCCTGGAGGCATGCCACATTGCCGAATGTCCCATGATCGTCTTCCATCCCACCCACAAGTCGCCCCTCCCCGCCGACCCGGAGGGTCGGGAGGATATCTTCCGGAAAAACGTAGAATTCTACGGATCCTACCTTGCCCGGGCCCGTGAGCTTGGGGTTATGATCCTCACCGAGAACATGTTTGGCCGCAGTGAGCGCTACAGCCGCATCGTCCCCTCCGCCTTCAGCTTTGCGGAGGAGATCAACCGCCTGGTGGATACCCTGGACGGCCAGATCGGTGTGTGCCTTGACGTGGGTCATTCCATTCTGGTGAACGACCCCATGGAACACATGGCAAAGGTCCTGGGCCACCGCCTGAAGGCCCTGCATCTCCATTCCAACGACGGTATTTCCGACCGTCACACCGCCCCCCTCATTCACCCCATGAACTGGGAAGAGCTTGGTCACGCCCTTTATGAAATCGGCTACCAAGGCCCCATCACCCTGGAATCCGACGGCTTCCTCCGTCCCCTTCCGGTGGAAATGACCGACCTTGGCCTGCGTTTCATGTGTGAAAACGCCCGATATATTGCCTCCCTTGTAAAATGAAAAAAGAACTTTCCTCTTCTGCCCCCATGTTCACCGGGGCGCAGCTTCGCAAACTGATCATCCCCCTGATTCTGGAACAGCTTCTGGCCGTTACCATCGGCATGGCCGACACCATGATGGTGGCGGGATGCGGCGAAGCGGCGGTTTCGGGCATTTCGGTGGTGGACTCCATCAACGTGCTCTTCATCACGGTGTTTTCCGCCCTGGCCACCGGCGGCGCCGTCATCTGCTCCCAGTATCTGGGAAAAAAGGACCCCAGCAGTGCCTCCCGGGCGGCAAAGCAGCTGCTTTACGTCTGTGCCGCCATCGGCGGCATCTTCGCCATTGTCATTGCTCTTCTTCGGGTGCCCATCCTGCGCTTGGTATATGGCTCCCTGGAGGCCGACGTTATGGCAAACGGTGCCACCTATTTTCTGATCACCGGATTCTCCCTGCCCTTCTTTGCGGTATACTCCGCCTGCGCCGCCGTATTCCGCACCATGGGTAACTCCCGGATATCCCTTTTCACCTCCACCATCATGAATCTGGTGAACGTGGGCGGCAATGCCATCATGATCGTGGGGCTTGGTATGGGCGTGGCCGGTGCCGGTACCGCCACCCTACTGGCCCGTGTTGTGGGTTGCGTGATTATGGTAATTCTGGTGGTCAATCCATCCCAGGAAATCTACGTGAACCATCTTTTCCGCCCCACCTTCTCCTGGAGCGTGTTTTCCTCCATCCTGAAGGTGGCAGTCCCCAGCGGTCTGGAAAACGGTATGTTCCAGGTGGGCAAGCTCCTGACCCAGGGAATCATCACCACCTTCGGTACCGCCGCCATTTCGGCCAACGCCGTGGCGGGCACCATCTGCAACGTCATCTACATCTGCGGCTCCGGCGTGTCCCTTTCCATGATCACCGTGGTGGGACGCTGTGTGGGTGCCAGGGAATACGACCAGGCCAAACGGTACACCCTGAAGCTCATCGGTTCGGCGGCCCTGATGACCACCTGTGTCAGTATGTCCCTCTTTTTTGCGGCTCCTTTCATTCTTTCCTTCTTCGCCATCTCCCCCGAAGCAAGCGCGGAGGCCATTGTCCTGATCCAGGTAGCCTGTGTGGTTGCCTGCTTCTTCCACGAGAGCTCCTTCGTTATGCCCAACTCCCTGCGGGCCAGCGGCGACGTGCGCTTCACCATGACGGTTTCGGTGGTTTCCATGTGGACCATGCGGGTCCTTTTGAGCTACGTTTTGGCTTACGCCTTTGATTTGGGTGTATTGGGGGTATGGCTTGCCATGTTCTCCGACTGGGTCCTGCGGTCGGCTCTCTTCCTGTGGCGTTTCTTCAGCGGAAAATGGCGCGGCAAAGCGCTTGTATAATCGTATCATAATTGAACAAAGGAGTATCTATTTATGCTCAAGATCAAATTTATCGGTGCCGAATCCCTTGCCGACGGCATCAGCCTGGTTGCCGAACAGCTGGGCATCGCCCCCTCCGACTCCCCCGACCTCACCGTCACCGTGAAGGAACAGAACGAGCCCCTGGCAAGCTACGTCCTTGACGGAGACAGAGCCACCATCCTCTACGGCGGCGGCAAGGCCCGTTTCTTCCGCTCCCTGGCTTCCCTGGTTGCCGCATACCGGGAGGACGGCGCCAAAGAAATGCGGGAAACTCCCCTTTTCACCATGAACGGCACCATGTTCGACACCTCCCGCAACGCCGTCATGAAGCCCGAGCACGTGAAGTACCTCTTCCGGGTGCTGTCTCTGATGGGGATGAACACCTTCATGCTCTACACCGAGGACATGTATGAAGTCCCCGAACGTCCCTACTTTGGTTACATGCGGGGCCGCTACACCGAAGAAGAGCTCCGGGATCTGGATGCCTACGCCCTGAAGCTTGGCATCGAGCTGATCCCCTGCATCCAACTTTTGGGCCACCTGGCCACCACCCTGCGCTGGGATGCCAACAAGGACATTGCCGACACCGCAAACGTCCTTCTGGAAGGCTCCGAAGAAACCTATCGCTTTGTCACCCAGGCCCTGACCCAGGTGAAAAAGTGCTTCTCCACCAAAAAACTCCACATGGGCATGGACGAAACCCACGACCTGGGCCTTGGCAAGTTCCTGGACCTGAACGGCTACGAAAAGCGCTCCGCCATCTACTTCCGCCACCTGAAGCGGGTTGCCCAGATCGCCGCCGACATGGGTCTGGAACCCATGATCTGGAGCGATATGTTCTTCCGCATGGCGGGCCAGGAGCAGAAGATCGAGGGCTTCGTGGACTACGACGTGCGGGTTAAGCTCCCCGAAAACGTGGGCGAAAACCTGCCCGCCAACGTGACCCCGGTGTTCTGGGACTACTACAACGCCGACGAAAACTTCTACGCCTCCAACCTGGAAAAGCACGCCCTTTTCGGCCGGGACACCATCTTTGCCGGTGGCATCTGGTGCTGGGGCGGTTTCGCACCCCAGTTCAACCGCTCCCTGCGCAACTCGGTTCCCGCCCTGGACGCCTGCCGCAAGGCCGGTACCAAGGGTGCCATTGCCACCGTATGGCACGACGGCAGCGAAGCCAGCCTGATCCTGGCGGTTGCCCATTTCGCCCTCTACGCCGACTACGACTACACCGGTGCCTTTGACGAGGCCACCCTCAGCGCCACCCTCAAGCGCGCCAGCGGCGAGGACTACGCCTCCCTCATCTCCGCCCAGTGCATCGAATACCCCGAACCGGGCAACGACGAACACGGCGCCTCCCGGGCCCTGGTCTACAACGATCCCCTCGTCGGTCTTGCCGACAAGAGCCTGGCCGGCATCGACTTCAAGGGCTACTATGAAACCGCCATGGAAACCCTCGCCAAGGCCAAGGTGACCCCCATGACCGCCCCGGCCATGAAGGTTATCGAAAAGCTGGCCTGCCTCCTTCGCCAGAAGGCCGACTACGGTCTGCGGCTGAAGGCCGCCTATGACGCCGGCGACAAGGCCAAGCTTGCCGAGCTGAAAGACGAAAGCCGGGAAATCGCCGCCCTCCTGGAAGAAGCCCGCAAAGCCCACCGGGACAGCTGGTTCTTCTACAACAAGCCCTTCGGCTGGGAAGTCCACGACCTGCGCTACGGTGCCCTCATCGCCCGCTTCGATACCGTGGAAGCCCGCCTGGGTGCCTACCTGGCCGGCGAAATCGAATCCATCGACGAGCTCGCCGCCGAACGCCTCCTCTTCCGGGGCCCCATCGACGGCCAGTACCTCCGCTACGACTGGGACCGCTTCTCCGCAGTGTTTACCCCGAGCATTATCTGAAAAAAATGATGCAAAGCATAACCCCACCCCTACCGGAAATCTGGCAAGGGTGGGGTTCGCATCTGTTATAGTTACTTTTGTCTTTTCTTCCTTGCAGAGCTGGTACCAGCTACACCTAACACCCCAGCAGTCATGGTGGCACATGCTCCAAGCAGGACCACTTTTGTCTGCACTCGAACCCGCACCTCGTATTCCTCGGAGAAACCATCGCCAGTCGTAGCTATAACCTTGACCTTTCCTGCTTTCTTTGCTATCAGCAGACCATCTTCGTTTATTTCCGCAACCTCGGTGTCATCAACACTCCACGTTATTTCTGGATAGGTTGCATCTTCCGGAAGCACTGTGGCTGCAAAGTAGGCAATATCCCCTTTTTCAATTGACCCATCGATGTCGGTTCCAATTGAAATTTCCGTCACCAAGATGGGCAGAACCTCAATTTCCAAATTTGCTTCGACATCCTTATGGGCAATACGAATTATCGTTTTCCCTACGTTCTTTGCAAGGATATTGCCCTCTTGGTCGATGCCAATTACATCGGTGTCATCAACACTCCAAACCACATCTTGTATCGTCGTATCTTGCGGTGTAAACTCTACTTTGAGGTGGCTGGTCTTTCCAATCAAGAGTTCATCGACCCCGGAAATTTCTGCCGACTCTGCAACGATTTCTCTTACAGAAACAACAACCGAGTCATACTTCCCGCTTTTTGCAACCGCAGAAATTGTTGCCTCCCCCACCCCGGTTGCCCGAACTGTACCATTCTCCGTAACCGTTGCAACAAGGACGTTCTCAGACCCCCATTGCAATTCCGGGAACGAGGCATCGGACGGAGATATTTCTGCTGCCAAATCGTACTCTTCTCCAAGCAGAAGCTCGATTTTTTCTTCTTGGATATCTACATCGTCAACGGGAATTTCCTTTACGTTCAGCGTCACCTTTCCAGTAACCCCATTACTTGCAGTTGCCGTAATAGTTACCTTCCCCTCCGAAAGTAGCTCAACCTCACCATACAAAGACACCGTTGCTATTTTAGAGTCGCTACTACTCCATTCTATCGACGGATTATCCACGTTTTCCGGCGTGATTATCGCTTTCAAACTCAGCTTGTCGTGGACAAAGTATTTGTTATCCTCATGTAACCCATCAACAGTCACCTTCTTAGCGACAATCTCTTTGACTGTTATCTTAATTTTGGCTTTCTTTCCGTTGAAGGTTTCGGCAGTAATCGTTGCCGTGCCATAACCAACAGCCTCAATGGTATCGCCACTAATTCTTATAACATCATCATCGCTGCACTCTATGTCTGCATATGTATCACAGGCATTCGATGGGTACACAACTGCATCGAAATCCATTGTTTCCCCGAGTTTCAGTGTGGTTTTCTTGACTTTAATTTTTACGCTTGACGGAAAAGTGTCATGGTAAGGACAGTATCCTCCCGGATGAAGATGTGCGGGATATCCACCACAGTGGTAGTGATAATATCCGAGACCGCTTTTGTTTTTATTGTCCTTGTGGCCACCGCTTCCGTCAGTTCTTCCTCCGTGAGCAAACGTAACCGTTGTAAATGCCATAGCAAGAAGGACAATGCAGAAGGCTGACAGAACGCTCTTAAACACATTTTTCATTTGCTTCACTCACCCACGTTATCTTATCGTTTTTTCTTCCAAACAAACCATGCCGCCGCACCGGCGACAACCGCTACGGCTACGGCAGCGATTACAATGGTCTCCGTCCGGGTTCTGACACGTACCTCCCAGGAGGTGGAGAATCCGTCTTCGGCGGTCGCCATGACCGTTACTGTACCGGGTTTCAGGGCATTGAGAACGCCGTCCTCGTTTATCCTGGCGATCTCTGGGTCGCTGGTCGCCCAGGCAACGCCAGGATAACCCTCTCCGTCAAGCGCCACCTCAAATTGGGCAGTGTCCCCAACCTCAAGGCCCCCTTCGATGTCAGCCGACATCCGGATATCAGAGGTGTCGTCAGCGGCAAAAGAGGAAACGGCAATGCCGGTGATGACCGCCAGGGCGAACGCCAGGGCAATAATTTTCTTCATCATGTAGTCCCTCCCCGATTATGGATGGCATCGTTTGCACGCCACGTATCCCATGTCAATCATTTCGTCCCGAGTCCCGGTATAGTAAAATTTATTGCTTTCATTCATATCGTCCACACTGCTACAAGATGGATAGTGGAATTTCTTGGTTTTTTTATTCCCGATATAGTCTGTACCAGCAGGGGTCTCTTCGCTCTCCGGCTCCGGTTCAGGCTCAGTCTCAGGCTTCGAGGAGCTTCCAGAACCAGACCCACTCCCCGAGCTGCCCGTTGATTCGCTTGAGCTTGAAGTTGAGGAATTCTCGCTGTTGGTTTCCGGTTCCACTACAGAAGGTGCAGGAGCGGTCAGCGTATCGGCGTCCGCATTGCGATCGACCGAGAAGCTGACAGTTTTGCCATCAGACGTGCAGTAGACGTCGCCCTGCAGGTCGGTCCGGAAGGTCTTCACGTCGGCGTCTCTCAGACGGCTCAGGACCTCGTCGGTCGGATGACCGTAGGAGTTCCCCTCCCCCACCGAAATGACGGCGTAGGACGGCATGACTTCCCGCAGGAAGACGTAGGACGTGCCGCTTTCGCTGCCGTGGTGACCCACCTTGAGGACAGTAGCACTAAGATTCTTTCCCGCACTCAAAAGAGCCTGTTCTGCTTCACGTTCAGCGTCTCCGGTGAACAGGAATGAGGTCGCACCGTAATCGATGCGAAGAACAATAGAGGAGTTGTTGGAGTCACCCCCGGCATTCAATCCGAGGATTTCCACCGTAGCACTTCCAAGTTTGTACGTTGCCCCAACCTTAGGAACGGTAATACCGCCACCATTCTGGTCGGCATACTTCTTAAAATCTGCAAAGGCATCCGAGGAATAGCTATCGACCGGACATAACGTCAGCTCTGCCGTTGCGTATTTGAACGCACCCGGCAGGCCGCCGATGTGGTCCTCGTGTGCATGGGTTCCAACAACAATATCGAGCTTGTTTATGTATTTCTTCTTGAGAACGGAGAAAATGACACTGGAATCTTCCTTGTTCCCGCCATCGATGAGCATATAATGCCCATCACATTCGACCAGGGCCGCATCTGCCTGCCCCACGTCGATGAAGTGAACGGAGAACGACTTGCCTGCCGGAAGCGTCTCAGATTCCGGTAGATCAGTCGCTTCCTCCGATTCAGACTCCGGCTCCGTAGCCACTTCGGACTCGCTTTCACTCTCCGATTCCGGTTCAGATTCCACTTCGGTCTCGGTATCATCCGGGATGATGATGGTGTCGGATTCCGCTTCCAGTTGGATTTCGGTTTCAGCAACCTCGGAGGAATCCTCCATGACAATTCCTTCCGGTTCACTGGTATCGATTTCAGGAGTGGGTGCGGCCAGTCCACCAAGGAACAGCCCCATAATTGGCAACCACAGGGCTACCACGACGGATGCCCATGATGGGAAGCCCACCTTCTTCTTCAAGTCGATTACAGCGGGAATTGGGGCCGTAATAACAGCCGCCAACAAAAGGGGAATCAGAGCGATGGGGCTGAGAGCCACTGCGAAGAGAAGGCCAATTAGCGCAAGCCAGATTGCACCAATCCAGCGAAAAATTTTCATGTTGTCGCTCATACACGTCCTCCTATACATGTTCTTTTCAATCATTCTGTCTTCATTAAATCAATTTATGCCATTGTCCCGTAAAGTACAGGTTTTGAGCCATGTTCAAAGCCTGCATTTTATACATAAAAAGTATTATATCACGCACTTTCCGGGATTACAAGAGGGGTGGTTAATAATCTGTACTTT
>JAFYNU010000166.1 GCA_017547975.1 Clostridia bacterium | reverse complement strand
GCTTGTGCGATTCTTCCGGATTCGCACCGTAGTCGCCCGTGTTGGCAGGTTCGGCGGGCGATCGCAGATCGCCCCTACTTTCTCTCCCTCCGGGTTCGCGGATTTCCGTTGGAAATCTACGCTCACCCACCTCCCTCGTCAGAGGGAGGCTTTTAAGTGTGTGCAGACTACAACATAAAAAGAGAAGCAGCCCTTGACGAACGGTGGATTTCATCTTCT
Source organism: Clostridia bacterium (assembly GCA_017547975.1). Taxonomy (GTDB): domain Bacteria; phylum Bacillota; class Clostridia; order Oscillospirales; family QAMX01; genus RUG11797. The sequence goes on along the minus strand of JAFYNU010000166.1, from coordinate 2,139 downwards.
TTCTGAAATCGCTTTCTTTGTCGTCAAGGGCTACTTCTCTGTACTCTTGAGGTCGAGCATTGGGTAACCTCTCTTTCTGCGGATTTTTGTGGGCCGCATCCCTATTCGGTTGTAAGCCCTTTCAGGTGGGCCTGGGGAAAGACGATCCAAACCGTTGGCTTTTACCTTTGGTTTGTGTTCTTGTCTTTCTGTGATTATATAGTACCACAAAGTGTGACCGAATGCAATATTGCAACTCTAACAAAAGTTCTGCTTTTCATTTGTTAAAAGGGTAGAAATGTGGTTTCGGATGCAAAAAAGTGTTGACAATCCCCTTTTGATTTTGCTATACTGGAACTGTTGGGCGGCCGAAATCCGGCCGCTTTTTTGCCATTCTGACCCTGTGGAAAAGGAGGCGCGTTATGGCCTGCGATCTGCATACCCATTCGGGTTTTTCCGACGGCACCGATTCCCCCCGCAAGCTTTTGGAACATGCCCGGGAGATCGGGCTTTCGGCGGTGGCTCTCACCGACCACAATACCACCCGGGGCCTGCCGGATTTTCTGGCGGCGGCGGAGGAGCTTGGGATCACGGCGGTGCCGGGGATCGAGCTTTCGGTGGATTGGAGGGGACGGGAGATCCATCTGGTGGGACTCTTTTTGCGCCCCGAACATTATGCCGAGCTGGAAGCGGTGACCCTGGACTACCACAAACGGAAGGAAGCCAGCAACCACGCCCTGGTGGAGCGGCTTCGGGAAGATGGATACCGGATCGATTACGCGGACGTCCTGCGGCATAGCCCGGCGGGCAACGTGAATCGGATCCACGTGGCCTCCGCCCTGGTGGAAAAGGGCTACGTCGGCAGCGTGGACGAGGCATTCGTCAACCTGCTTTCCGAGAAGGGGGACTATTACAAGCCCCCTCGTCGGATGGCGCTTGGGGATGCCATTCGGCTTCTGCGGCGGTTGGAAGCCCTGCCGGTGCTGGCTCACCCCCTGCAGTACATGGGGGAGGAGACCCTGCGGGAACTTCTGCCCGGGGCGGTGGAAGCGGGGCTGGTGGGCATGGAGACCCGCCATTCCTCATCCGACCGGGATACGGTGACCTTGCTGGAGGGCATTGCAAAGGAATTCGGCTTGCTTCCCAGCGGGGGCAGCGATTACCACGGTACCCGCAAGACCAACGTGCCCCTGGGCATCGGCGGCGGGGGAGAGGCAGTGCCCTACGGCATTTACCTGGGGCTTTTGGAAACCCTGGAAAGGATAAGGAAAGAAGCATGAAGGAACAAAAAAGAATTGCCTATTTTGCCGGGGGCTGTTTTTGGTGCATCACCCCGCCCCTGCGGCAGGTACCGGGGGTACTGCGGGTCGCCAGCGGCTACGCCGGGGGCGCGGAGGCCAACCCCAGCTACCAGGATGTGAAATACCAGCGCACCGGACACCGGGAGACCATCATGGTGACCTACGACCCGGCGGCGGTGGACTATGCCGCCCTGGTGGATGCCTTCCTGGGGGCGGTGGATCCCTTCGATGGGGAGGGCCAGTTCATCGACCGGGGCCATAGCTACACCCTGGCGATCTATTATACCGAGCAAGAGGAAAAAGAAATCGCCGAAAAGGCCCTGGCGGCCCTGGCGGCGAAGTCGGATAAACCGGTATGTGTGGCGCTGGAACCCCACAGAACCTTTTATATGGCGGAGGAGGAACACCAGGATTACGATTTGAAAAACCCCGAAGCCTTTCGGAAAGAACTGGTGGAATCGGGCCGGATGAAGGCGTAAGCCGTGACGGATGAGGTGTCGCATCCCCCATTCCCACGGGCCGGGAAACCCGGCCCCTACATGATCGCTCCGCAAATGCGGATCGATCGCATATGAGGGACGTCGAGGGCGCCGTCCCTTACAGTTCGGGCCCCACCGGCCCGAAAATTTTGCTAACGCAAAACCAGGTCATTATGCCGTACCCCGGCAGATTCCTGCACAATCCCCCAAGCCCCCCTCGCCGAGGGGGGGCAGAAATGCGACGGAGGAGCATTTCAGGGGGGAGTTACGATTGGTCAATCCCTCCGTCTTCGCCTATGGCGAAGCCACCTCCCGTGGTCGATGCCGAAGGGCAGCGACCAATGCACAAAGGGAGGCTGACAAGCGTTTGCGAAAACGTT
>JAFYNU010000165.1 GCA_017547975.1 Clostridia bacterium | reverse complement strand
GAAAGGAGCAATTCATTTTGGAGAAATTCATGCCAAATTACTCCCGCGGATACTCTGCCGAGTTTTTCCGCAACAGCATCCGCCAGCCCTCCCCGGAACCGATTCCCGACCGATGCAACCAGCCCCTGGCCATCGCCCGGGTGGCTGACCAGTGCTTCGAGGATATCTACACCGGCGAATGCGGTCTTGCCCGGGGCACCATTTTTGCCGGGCTCTTCTTCCCCCTGGGAAACCTGAATCGAGGAGGTGGCCAGTTTGAACGATAAGGAACGCTTGCTGACCCGGGTACGGGTTGCCTTTTTCAAGCTGACCGAGGCATCCCTTTTCCTGGACACCCACCCCACCGATTCGAAAGCACTCGCTTACATGGAAGCCGCCTGCCGCGAATTCGAGGAGGCCAAAGCCGCCTATGCCGAATACTGCGGCCCTCTGACCCTATGCGATGGGGTAGGCAAGGACTGCTGGAACTGGATCGCGGCCCCCTGGCCCTGGCAAATGGAGGTGTAACCCATGTGGAGCTATATCAAAAGTCTGGAATTTCCGGTAAAGATCAAATGTCCCGACGCCCGGGCGGCAAAAATTATCATTTCCCAATACGGCGGTCCCGATGGGGAGCTGGGCGCTTCCCTGCGCTATCTCTCCCAGCGGTTTGCCATGCCCTGCCCCGAAGCGGTTGGCATCCTGAATGACGTGGGCACCGAGGAGCTGGCCCACCTGGAAATGGTGGGGAGCATCGTCTACCAGCTCACCCGCAACCTGAGCGAGGAGCAGATCAAGGCCGCCGGGCTGGATGCCTACTTTGTAGACCACGGTCTTGGGGTCTATCCCCAGGCCGCCGCCGGGGTTCCCTTCAACGCCATGGCCATTGCCTCCAAGGGCGACCCCATCACCGACCTGCACGAAAATCTGGCAGCGGAGGGTACAGTACTGTATGCTCAAACTTATTGCTGATTATTATTCATTTTTGAAATTTTTACAATGTCTTTCAAGGGAATTGACAGGCTGTTTCCATATTGAAGACCCAGCAAAAACGAGCCTTGTCCCCTTTCGTGACCTGCTTTTCCGCCTGTTTCTTTCATCCCCGAAACCCTTCTCATTCTGGTGATCCGTCAGCAAAACCATAGCGGCGGTTTTGAATCTGAATGTCAGGGAACCTGCGGCTGATTTTGTCAGAGTCAGTCCCTCAGCATGAAAAAACGGAAAGGAATACAAAAAGGCGGTCCGTTTTTTCACAGATCGCCTTTTGGTTCATTTTTTGATAAAATTCATGGATTTACTGCGTGGGAAGAAGGGATGGAAGCCGTTGCGCACGGGGCACTGGATTTGATACTGTTATCAGAAAATGATCAGCATGCCGACCAAAATACCGACGATGGCAGAGAAGGCCGGAAGCTTGCTGTGGTACATCAGGAACGACTGGGGCAGAATTTCGCCAAACACCACGTAAAGCATGGCCCCGCTGGCAAAACCAAGGCTGAGGGACAGACCCAAAGGACCGATCTCCCCAAGGGCATAGCCAAGAAGCGCACCCAAAATAGTCGGCATACCGGAGCTTGCGGTAAGCAGGACCGCCTTCCACCGCTTCATGCCGCCGCTGATCAGGGGCACCGCCACCGCCATGCCCTCCGGAATGTTATGGAGACCGATAACAATGGCCAAAACCAATGCAGCTCCGCCCATGGTTTGGTCGTTGCTTGCATAGGAGGCGCCAATGGTCATGCCTTCCGGCACGTTATGTAATGCAATGGCACAAGCCATTACAATACCCGCCACAAACAGACCGAACTTATTGTCCTGTCTGGCATGTTCGTGGAAGTGGTCACTGTGAATCAGCTCGTCCAGATTGTCTGCCGTTTTGGGGTGATTCTCGTCAATGTGAGGGACTTCCGGGTTAGTCTTTTGGTCAATAAAATGGTTAAGCAGCCAGGTAACCAACACGCCAAATGCAATGGCAAAGACTACAAACAACAATCCTGCATTGGTTTCCACCGCCTCGGTTACAAGGTCAAAACAAACTACTGCCAGCATGACGCCGCCCGCAAAGCTTAATAGCAGGCTGACCGTTCGCTTGGAATCTTTTTGCAGCAAAGCACCGACAATGCCGCCCAGTCCCGTTCCGCATACCCCTGCAAGGGCAGTGGTGATGATCATGGTCTCAATAATACCCATCTGATTTTACTCCCATTTTTAGGCTGGAAATATGATAACACTCTTCAATGAAGATTACAACAATTTTTTTAAAAATAGATTTTAAAGGTTCCGGCATAAGGACCTTGTCGCCTGCATATCCTGTTTTATCCGGTTTTTTTAAGGAGGATCTTTATGGCAAAGACTTCATCCCATCCGATCCCCACAAATTGCATCAACGCCTTCAAAAAGGGGAATTCGCCCCCTTCCCGCGAGGAATACACCAGACTTTGGATTCATTTGATCAATCAAATGGAAAAAAACAAGAATTACTAAACCAAAAACACGTGACAAGTTGATTTCCATATGATATGATATCTATGGAAACGGCTTGTCATTTTTCTTTATCAGGAGGGAAAATGACCGCAGCAATTTACTGTCGCTTGTCCGAAGAAGATCGGAACAAGCAGTCGGAAACCGATGATTCGGCCAGCATTCAAAACCAAAAAAACATGCTGATCCAATATGCCATGGAACAAGGTTGGGATCTTTATGCCATCTACAGCGATGATGACTACACCGGATCCGATCGACGTCGGCCTGCGTTCAATCGCCTTTTGGAGGATGCCGAAGCCGGAAGGTTTGACGTGGTGCTTTGCAAGACCCAATCCCGCTTCACCCGTGAACTGGAGCTTGTGGAAAAATACATCCACGGCCTGTTTCCCAAGTGGGGAATTCGCTTTGTCAGTATTGTTGACAACGCTGATACCGCCAACAAGGGCAATAAAAAATCCCGTCAGATCAACGGGTTGGTGAACGAATGGTACCTGGAGGACATGTCGGACAACATCCGAAGCGTACTGACCAACCGCCGCGAAAACGGATTCCACATCGGCGCCTTCGCCCTATATGGCTATAAGAAAGACCCCGATCGGAAGGGGCATCTGGTTATCGATGAAGAAGCCGCTGCTATTGTCCGGGAGGTTTTTTCCCTTTTTGCCCAGGGGTACGGAAAAACCGCTATCGCCAGAATTCTCAACGACCGGGGCATCCCCAACCCTACCGAGTATAAGCGCCAGCACGGACTGCGTTACAAGCAGCCCGCCGGAAAAAACAGCACCCTTTGGAAATATTTCGCCATCGCCGATATGTTG
>JAFYNU010000164.1 GCA_017547975.1 Clostridia bacterium | reverse complement strand
GTTCCCTGCGCCATCCTGCCGGATGCCACCCTGGGCAATATCGTCCTGTTTGGTGAAACCACAAGCTTCCTTTCGGTGGACGTGGTCTTCCCGGTGCTCCACGGCAAAAACGGCGAGGACGGCACCATCCAGGGGCTTTTCGAGCTTGCCAAAATCCCCTACGTGGGCTGCGGGGTTTTTGCCTCCGCCGCCAGCATGGATAAGGGCTACACCAAGATCGTGGTGGATACCATCGGTGTCCAGCAGGCCAAATACCTGACCATCCGTCAGCACGAATACAAGGCCGATCCCACCCCCTTCATCGAAAAGGCGGAGAGCGATCTCCTCTACCCCATCTTCGTAAAGCCCGCCTCGGCGGGAAGCTCGGTGGGCATTTCCAAAGCTACCAACCGGGAAAGCCTGATTTCCGCCATCGATCTGGCCTTTGCCCACGACCGGAAGGTCATTCTGGAGGAATGCATCGTGGGCCGTGAACTGGAGACCGCCGTTTTGGGCAACACCGACGTTGAGGTTTCCTGCGTGGGTGAGGTTCTGGCCGCCGATGAATTCTACTCCTACGACGCCAAATACAACAACGCCGAATCGGTGACCCTGATTCCCACCACCCTGCCGGAGGGCAAGGCGGAGGAGCTTCGGGACGCCGCCCGCCGCATTTTCGCCGCCCTGGACGGCCGGGGTCTTTCCCGGGTGGACTTCTTCATGCGAAAGAGCGACAACGCCATCATTTTCAACGAGATCAACACCCTGCCCGGCTTCACCAGCATCAGCATGTACCCCAAGCTTTTCGGAGCCGTGGGCGTGGATTACGACACCCTGGTGGACCGACTGATCGAGCTGGCTCTTGCCGAGCACGCATAAGGGAGGGAGTCCCATGGACAATCGCCCCATCGGCGTATTCGACAGCGGCCTTGGGGGGCTGACCGCCGTGAAGGAGATCACAAGCCTTCTTCCCGGGGAATCGGTGATCTACTTTGGGGACACCGGCCGGGTTCCCTACGGCACCCGCTCCCGCCAGACCATCCTGCAATACACCAGAGAAGCCATCGCCTTCCTGAAATTCCAGGGGGTGAAGCGGATTCTGGTTGCCTGCGGCACCGCCTCCACCGTGCTGGAGGAAGCCGCCGTGGATGCGGGTCTTCCGGTGACCGGCGTCATCACCGCCGCCTGCCGCAAGGCGGTCATGGCCACCAAGAACCAAAAAATCGGCCTCATCGCCACCGCCCGCTCCATCCGAAGCGGACTTTACGAAAAGAATATTGCCACCCTGCTCCCCGGCACCCAGGTGGAAAGCATGGCCTGTCCCCTGCTGGTTCCGGTGATTGAAAACGGACGCATTGGTATCGACGACCCGGTGACCAAGATTCTGGTTTCGGAATACCTGGCCCCCATCAAGGCCCAGGGGGTGGACACCCTGATTCTGGGCTGTACCCACTACCCCATCATCCGGGATATCATCCAGGCCGAAATGGGCCCGGATGTCACCCTGGTGGATGCGGGAGCCGCCGCCGCCAGCGAACTGCGGGAAGCTCTGCGGGAATCGGGCACCCTTTCCCCCTCCCCCCGGGGCGAGCTGAAATTTTTTGTCAGCGACATTCCCGAAGGCTTTGCCACGGTGGGTTCGGTGTTTTTGGGCCGAAGCATTGGCGAGCGGGTGGAAAAGGTTTCCATTCAACACTACGTGAAATAAGGAATCAACTATGGACGAAGCACTGAAAGCACTGGTTACCATATCGGGCCTGCACGGCGGCGAACAGGGGGGCGAACCCATCCAGTTTGCCACCGAGGGCAAGTTTTCCCGCCGCGGCCAGGCCTTCAAAATTGAATATGAGGAATCGGAGCTCACCGGCATGGCGGGCACCAAGACCACCATCATTGCAAACAGCAAAACCGTGGCCATGAAGCGCACCGGCTCGGTGGAAAGCTACCTTTCCTTCTCCCTCGGCAAAAAACAGCACTCCTACTACAACACCGAATTCGGCTCCTTCGTGGTGGGCATCGACCCCTACGAAATGGAGGTGGAGCTCAACGGATTCGGCGGCCGCATCCACATCGGCTACAACATCGAACTGGACCACGCCCCCACCGGCACCAACGTGCTGGACGTGATGGTGCGTCCCATCTTCGTTTGACCCAAACCAACTACACCGCTCCGGCGGAGAAATATTTAGGAGAAATTACATGAATTATCCCACCATGCAGAATCCCTTCGAATTCGCCAAAAGCGAACTCGCAAGCCTTGTAAAAGCGGCCTGTGAAAAGGCCATTGCCGAGGGTGCCCTGCCCGAAGCAGAGCTTCCCGTGCCCCCCTGCGAAGAACCCAACGACCCCGCAAACGGCGACCTTTCCAGCACCTTCGCCCTGACCATGGCCAAGAAGATGCGCACCGCCCCCCGGAAGATCGCCGAAGCCATTGTTTCCCGCATGGACCTGACCGGCACCAGCTTCAAGAGCGTTGCCGTAGCCGGCGCCGGCTTCATCAACGTCACCTTCGGTGCGGGCTGGTACGGCTCGGTTTTGGAAAGCATTGCCGCCGCCGGCGAAACGTTCGGCGCCCTCTCCATCGGACAGGGTAAGCGGGTCATGCTGGAATTCGTATCCGCCAACCCTACCGGTCCCATGCACCTGGGCAATGCCCGTGGCGGCGTTCTGGGTGACACCCTGGCTTCCCTGATGGAACGGGCCGGGTACCAGGTGTGGCGTGAATTCTACGTCAACAACGCCGGCAACCAGGTGGCCAAATTTGCCGAAAGCCTGGAAGCCCGCTACATTCAGCACTACAAGGGTGCCGATGCCATCGTCTTCCCCGAAGACGGTTACCAGGGTGCCTACATCACCGATATCGCCGTGGAATACGCTTCGATTCACGGGGACAAGCTCCTGGCCCTTTCCACCGAGGAACGCCGGGCGGCCCTGGCCGAATATGGTTTGGAAAAGAACATCGCTTCCATGAAGGTGGACATGGCCCGTTACCAGGTCAACTATGACTGCTGGTTCCTGGAAAGCGACCTGCACGACTCCGGCTACGTGGCCGAAACCGTGGAGCTCATGGAAAAGGGCGGCTTCCTTTACGAAAAGGACGGCGCCAAGTGGCTCCGCACCAGCGACTTCGGCAGTGAAAAGGACGAAGTAATCGTCAAGTCCAATGGCTTCTACACCTACTACGCCGTGGACCTGGCTTACCACCGCAACAAGTTTGAAAAGCGGGGCTTCGATCTGTGCATCAACGCCCTGGGCGCCGACCACCACGGTCACGTCCGCCGCTTCAAGGCCGGTCTCAACTCCATCGGCGTGGAAGACCCCGACCGTCTGCAGTTCATGCTCTACCAGCTGGTGGAACTGAAGGAAAACGGCGAAGCCGTCCGCATGAGCAAGCGCACCGGCAAGGCCATCACCCTGTCCACCCTGCTGGACGAAATCCCGGTGGACGCCGCCCGCTTCACCTTCAACTCCAAAAACATCGACTCCCACCTGGAATTCGACCTGGCCCTGGCCGTCAAGCAGGAAAGCGACAACCCGGTCTACTACGTACAGTACGCCCATGCCCGCATCTGCTCCCTGCTTTCCAGACTCCGCAACGAAGGCTTCTCCACCGAAGGCGTGGAAATCGACTACACTCTGCTCACTGCCTCCGAAGAGATTGCCCTGATCAAAAAGCTGGCCTCCCTGCCCGAAGAGATCCGCATTGCCGTCCGGGACTTTGAACCGGCCCGCATGACCAAATACCTGACCGAAACCGCCGCCCTGTTCCACAGCTTCTACAACGCCCACCGCATCCGGGAAGCCGAGCGTCCTCTGGCCCTGGCTCGTATGAAGCTTTGCGAAGAAACCCGCAGCATCCTGGCAAACGTTTTGGGCCTCCTGAAGGTTTCCGCCCCCGAACGGATGTAATTGGAATGTATTATGAAATACCCCTTGATTCTTGACGGTGCCACCGGCACCAACCTGACCCTGCGGGGGCTCCCCGCCGGGGTCTGCCCCGAGGAATGGATCCTCCAAAATCCCGAAGCCCTCATCGACCTCCAGCGTGCCTTCGTGGCCGCCGGCAGCAACGCCGTCTACGCCCCCACCTTTGGCGCCAACCGGGAAAAGCTCTCCCGCTACGGCCTCCAGGACAGGGTGGCGGAGTTCAACCACCGTCTGGTGGAGCTTTCCCGCAAGGCCGTCGGCCCCGATATCCTGGTGGGGGGCGACATGACCGCCCTGGGTATCTTTACCGTACCCATGGGGGATGCTACCTTTGAGGACATTTACGCCATTTACCACGAGCAAGCCGCCGTCCTGGAAGAAGCGGGCGTGGACTTTTTCGTGATCGAAACCCTGATGAGCCTTTCGGAAGCCCGGGCCGCCCTGCTTGCGGTGAAGGCCGTCAGCAAAAAGCCTGTTTTCGTCACCCTGACGGTGGGCGAAAACGGCAAGTGCCTGGATGGCACCGACCCTGCCGCCGCAGGGGCCATTCTGGCCGCCCTGGGAGCCGCCGCCTTTGGGCTGAACTGCTCCGCAGGACCCGACCGGCTCCGGGAAGTATTGGCCGAGGCCGCTCCCGCCATCCCCCTCCCCCTGATTGCCAAGCCCAATGCGGGTCTTCCTGAAATGGTGGGCGATCAGACGGTATTCCGCCTCTCCCCCGCCGATTTTGCCCGGGACACCGCCGCCATGGCGGAAATCGGCGTCTGCATCTTCGGCGGTTGCTGCGGCACCACGCCGGATCACATTGCCGCCCTGCGGGACGCCCTGGAAGGGGTCACCCCTCCCGTCCATTCGGAGGAAGCCCTTGCCGTCCCCGCCGACGCCCGGCACATCTTTGCCCCGGTGGAGAGCGATCTTTCCATCGATTTCCAGGAAATTGACGAAGACCTTTCGGAGCTTCTCTACGACCTGGAGGATGAGGACGACCTTCTGGCGCTCCGCATCCAAAATCAAGAGGACCCCGCCATTCTGGAGGAAAACCTCTACCTTTTGAAAAACCCCCTGGCCCTCACCGCCGAGGATCCCGCTTTGCTGGAACGTGCCCTTCGGGCCTACGCCGGCCGGGCGCTGATCGCGTTCGACGGGGACCTGCTCCCCTTCGTCACCCGCTACGGGGCCATTCCCCTTGCCATCTGAATTACCCTTTGAAAGGACGCAAATCCCATGATTGAAGAAAAAGGTTCTATTTCCATCTCCACCGAGGATATATTTCCTATTATCAAAAAGTGGCTCTATTCCGAAAAGGACATCTTTGTCCGGGAGCTGATTTCCAACTGTTCTGACGCCATTTCCAAGCACAAGGAGCTCTGCGGCATCGGCGAAGCCGAGCTTGCTGAGGGCGAAAGCTACAAAATCACCGTCCGCATGGACAAGGAAGAAGGCACCCTGAGCTTTGAGGACAACGGCATCGGTATGTCCGCCGACGAAGTCAAGAAGTACATCAACCAGATTGCCTTCTCCGGCGCCAAGGACTTCCTGGAAAAATACAAGGACAGCGCCGAAAACGCCCAGATCATCGGCCACTTCGGTCTCGGCTTCTACTCCGCCTTCATGGTGTCCTCCAAGGTTACCATCGACACCCTTTCCTACCGCCCCGGCGAGGAAGCGGTGTATTGGGAAAGCGACGGCAGTACCACCTTCGAAATGGCAGAAAGTGACCGGGAAACCCGCGGTACCCTGGTGAAGCTGTGGCTGAACGATGACGGCAAGGAATACCTGGACCGCTACGTCATCCGTTCGGTTCTGGAAAAGTACTTCCGTTTCCTGCCGGTGGAGCTCTATCTGGAATGCTCCGACGACAAGGAAGGCATGGAAAAGAAGCCGGTGAACGACCAGCTTCCCCTGTGGACCAAAAAGCCCCAGGATTGCAGTGAAGAGGATTACAAAAACTTCTACCACTCGGTCTTTGCCGACATGCAGGATCCCCTCTTCTGGATCCACCTGAACATCGACTATCCCTTCCGCCTGCAGGGCATCCTCTATTTCCCCAAGCTCCGGGACGAAATGGGCAACCTGGAAGGGGAAGTGAAGCTCTACTGCAACCGGGTCTTCGTGGCCGACAACATCAAGGAAGTCATCCCCGAATATCTGCTGCTCCTGAAGGGCTGTATCGACTGCCCCGACCTGCCCCTGAACGTATCCAGAAGCTTCCTCCAAAACGACGGCACGGTCATCAAGCTCCAGAGCCACATCGTGAAGAAGGTTTCCGACAAGCTCACCGGTCTTTTCAACACCGAGCGGGAAAGCTTCGAAGGCTACTGGGACGACATTTCCCCCTTCGTGAAGTTCGGCTGCGTCCGTGACGAAGCCTTTTTTGAAAAGGTGGAAAAGGCGCTCCTGTTCAAAACCTGTGACGGCAAGTACAAGACGGTGGAGGAATACACCGCCGACTGCAAGAGCGAGGGCGAGGGCGAAAGCGCCAAAAAGCTGGTTTACTACACCAGCGATCCCGCCGGTCAGTCCACCTACATCGACCTGTTCCGTTCCAACGGCATCGACCCGGTGGTGCTCGACCACGTCATCGACAACGCCTTCATCTCCTTCTTTGAATACAAGAAGCAGAACATCACCTTCAAGCGCATCGACGCCGACGTTTCTGAAATTTCCGGCGAACACCGGGATGACGAAGCCCTGGCAGAGCTGATTGCCCCCATGGACAAGGACATGGAGGTCAAGGCCGCCGCCCTCACCGAGGACGGTCCCCCGGCCCTGATCCTGCTTTCCGAAGAGGAACGCCGTATGCGGGAAATGATGAAGCAGTGGGGCAGCGCCGGCATGAACCTGCCGGGGGAAAAGAAGACCTTCCTTTTCAACACCGCCCACCCCCTGACCAAAAAGCTCCTGGAAACCACCGACGGCGAAGTCCGTACCCTGATCGCCGAAGAGCTTTACGACATGGCCCTTTTGGGCTTCCGCCGCCTGGAAGCCGATGAAATTTCCCGTTTCATGGCCCGCACCGCAAAGATCCTGGAAAGACTGTAATTTGATTGTGGCACACTTCGACGAAGTGTGCCACAGCTTCATTCTGCAATATGGAGGATTTTTTATGGAATATGCTCTTTTCTTAACGAAATGCCGGGAACTTCTCAGGGAAT
>JAFYNU010000013.1 GCA_017547975.1 Clostridia bacterium | reverse complement strand
GGCGTATTGAATGAAATCCAGGGCGTTTTGCTTCACCTTCATGGGGCAAACCAGCATACGGAAGCCGGCATCCCGGAATACATCTACCGAGGGGAAGCTTTCCCAGTTTTCGTAATGCCAGTCGCACATCAAAATATCCTTTGCAACCATCTGCAGGGCTCCTTCGGTGTGATTGGCGGCGGCTTCGTATTCACCGTAGCCGGTTTCATCGGCATTCAGGAACCGATCCCCCCACATCATCATACTGGCACCCTTTTCGTGCAAATGATCGCGAAGGGCATTGACCCAATCGGCAAGCAATTTGTCATTGGGATACTTGGCGCATTTGGGGCAAAGTCCAATGTGGAATACCTCGTCACAGCCAATGTGCATGGTATCCGCTTCAAAAACGTCCAACAGCTCGTCCATCAGGTTGAATACGATCAGCTTAACCAGGGGATTGGTCAGGCATAGACTGCGGCTGTAAAATACACCCTTTTGGTCGGCAAGCTCATCCAACTCGGGATAAGCCCGAAGCAAACCATCCCGGAAATCGGGAACGGCTTCGGCATGGCCGTGCAGAATACCATCAGTGGGGGTGTTGTGGAATCCCGATTGGTGTCCGTGCAGATTCATTTTGGGAACCAGGCGGATGTTGTTTTTGCGGCACACCGCCACCAGCTTTTTCACGTCCTCGTAACTTAGGGGGTCATACCCTTGGCATTCCGGATGCAGACGGAATTGATAACGGTAGCGTATTTGCATTACAATCAGGTTGCAACCGTTGGGTGCCAGGTAATTGTCGATGAATTCCACAACATCATCTACCTCTTTGGTAAGAGGGGCTGTCAGTACGATGCCTTTGGTGTTCCAGGGTAATTTCATAGGTAAGACCTCCTGTTAAAATAGTCCGATGAGTAAAATGGCGATACATCCCAAAATGAAACCGAGGATTTCTTTGGGGCGGATGGTTTCCCGGAAGAGGATCCCACAGAGCACCCCACTCAGAATTAGGCTGCCGATGTTGTAAATAGGGAAAACCACCACCGCCGGGAGCTTGCCCGCCAGCTGGATATTAAGCATATTCAGTAGGCAAACAAAAATGCCGCTGATACCGGCAACGCCAAGACTCCGTTTGGTGAATGCCGGGGTGGCAGCAGTGTTTTTCAAAAAAACGGTTATGATACAAAGGGTAGTCCCTGCCAGAATGAATTCCCAGGACAAAAGGGCGGGAAATTCCGCTGCCTGCGGGGAACGCTGGTGAATTTTCTGGAGTACCGCAACCAATCCCGAACCGGTTGCGGCCAGAAAGGAGAGAATGACCCAGGGAAGGGAGGTTTTTTGATCCCGTCTGGGGTTAATGATCAGAACCAGGGACAGAAGCAAAAGCCCCAGCGCCAAAAGCTGAACCAACGATACCCTTTCGTTGTAGGCCACAACGCCAAAAAGAATGGGAACCAAAAAGCCGGTGGAATAGATCAGCATGGTGGAGGAAGCATTGCCGAAGGACATGGCCTTGGTCTGAGCCAGGTAGGTGAAAATAACGCTTAGGGAGAAAAGAACCGCCATTCCAAAAGAAAAGGGCGAGATAGCAAAGAGAGAGTTCAGACGAAACCCCGAAAACACAAGGCTGAAAAGGGCTGCAAACAAAAAAGACATGGCGTTGGACGCAAAAAGCTGCCGGGTGGTTTTAGCATCCACGCCGATTTTTT
>JAFYNU010000163.1 GCA_017547975.1 Clostridia bacterium | reverse complement strand
CGCCACACCACAGGTGCGGCGGGTGGGGGTTGTACAAATTCCCCCGGGCCGGGAGACCCGGCCCCTACGACCACACGGTACGTCCCCCCATAAAAACCACGCGCCGTTTTGCGGCACGCACCAACATTGTCAATTTCTTTCCACTTTCCATTTTCAACTTTCAACTTGCCACGTTCCCCGGTCCGCAAGCGGCCCAGGGCGGGCGATTCGTGAATCGCCCCTACCATTGTCCATTTTCAATTGTCCATTGCGAAGCAACCATTGCTTTTCTGCTTGCCGCATTGAAAAACCGGCCCTTTTGTGATATGATAGAAGAAACCCCGAAAGGAGGAACCTTTGATGTTTCGGATTTTAGTTGTGGAGGACGATCCCGACCTGGGGCGTCTTTTTGTGAAAGTGCTGGAGCGGGCGGGCTACACCGCCATCCTCTCCCCCAGCGGGGAGGACGCCCTCCAAAAAATAGAGGATGAAAAGGTGGACCTGATGCTCACCGACGTGATGATGCCCGGCATGGACGGCTTCACCCTGACCCGGGAGGCCAGGGAGCTGATTCCCGGCTTGCCGGTGATGGTGATCACCGCCCGAAGCGCCTTCCTGGACAAGCAGGCCGGCTTTGCCAGCGGCGCCGACGATTACATGGTGAAGCCGGTGGACGTGAACGAAATGGTCCTTCGGGTGGGGGCGCTCCTGCGCCGGGCCAAGGGCGGCGTGGGACAGACCCTGACCATCGGCAGCACCACCCTGGACTTTGCCTCCCTGGGGGTCACCGTGGGAAGCAGGGTCACCGACCTGCCCCAGAAGGAATTTCTTCTGCTTTTCAAGCTGCTTGCCGCGCCGGGCCGGATCTTCACCCGCCAGCAAATCATGGACGACATCTGGGGGGTGGACAGCGCCAGCGAGACCCACACGGTGGACGTGCACATCAACCGCCTGCGGGACCGATTCCGGGACAATCCGGATTTTGAGATCGCCACCGTCCGGGGGCTGGGCTACAAGGCGGTGAAAAAATGAACCGTACCCGTCCCGAACCCTTCGAGCCCCCCACCCCAAGCTTCCCCCACCTTCGGAGCCGCTTCGCCTACATCATTTTCATGTGCCTGGGCACCTCGGTTCTTTTGGCGGGAACCATGCTTGTTTTCTTCCGCAGTCTGGGGCTTTTCACCCTGATGCTCACCGCCAACCCCCTGATGTTCATTCTGGTGCTCTATCTCATCAGCGCGGCGGTGGCCTACGTTTTGACCTATTTTGTGGCGAATCGCATTCTAAAACCCATTGAAACCCTGTCGGATGCCACCCAAAAGGTGGCGAAGGGGGACTTTTCGGTGAAAATCGAAACCGAAGCCCAGATTGAGGAGATCGACACCCTCTACAAAAATTTCAACGGCATGATCGCCGAGCTTTCGGCCACCGAGACCCTTCGGGAGGACTTTATCGCCAACGTATCCCACGAATTCAAGACCCCCCTGGCCTCCATCGAGGGCTACGCCACCCTGCTTTCCGACCCCGACCTGACCGAGGCGGAACGGGCGGAGTATGCCGGACGGATCCGGGAGGGGGCCCGCCGCCTTTCCGACCTGACGGGGCACATTTTGCTTCTATCCAAGCTGGAAAACGGGACTTATGTGCCGGAAAACGCCCCATTTGACATGGCAGAGACGGTGCGGCGTGCCATACTGGACCTGGAGCCCATTTGGGGGAAAAAGGAGCTGGAGATTTGCCCTGAGCTTTGCGACCTGACCTACACCGGCCCGGAGGGGCTGGTGCGGGAATTGGTGCAAAACCTGATTTCCAACGCCTGCAAATACACCCCGGCAGGCGGGCGGGTCACCGTCACCCTGGAGGAAAATGCCGCCGGGGTGGTGTTTGCCGTGGCCGACACCGGCATCGGCATGGACAAAGAGGTGCAGAAGCGGATTTTCGACAAATTTTACCAGGCAGACCGATCCCACCACACCGATGGACACGGGTTGGGTCTGGCATTGTGCCGCCGCATTGCCCAGGCCACCGGGGCGGTCATCACGGTGGAAAGCGAAGTTGGGGCGGGAAGCCGGTTTACGGTGACCTTTCCGTAAGGATGCGATATAACCGCCTGCGGCGGCGGGCGTAAACCCCCGCCCTACTTCAACCGAATATCAACCAAAATCCCATATTATTTGAGGATTACTTGAACTTTCCAGGGTATAATGGTATCATCGGAAGAACAAAAAAACATGAACTCTCTCTCATTTTGTCTCTGATGCGCCGCCCCGGCCTTTCTCTGCTTCGGGCAGGGGCGGCGGGTAAACCCCCGGGGAGCGTCGTGAAAAAGAAAGGATAATGGATTATATGTTTGCACGCTTTCGGGATTCGTTGGCCCGGTTTATGATGGGCCGATACGGCATGGACACCCTGAACCGGGTGTTGTTTGCCCTGTCCATGGTGCTCTATTTCATCAATCTCCTGGCGGGGTCGGTGACCCTGGTGATTTTGGAGATGGTGATGCTGTGGTGTATGTTTTTCCGCTTTCTCTCCCGGAACACCTACAAACGGAGCATGGAAAATCGGAAGTTTATGGAGCTTTTCGGGCGTGTCAAACAATGGATTCTCCTCCAGAAAAACAAGATCAAGTACCGAAAGACCCATGTTTACCGGGCCTGCCCCAGTTGTAAAATGGTGCTGAGGCTCCCCCGGAAGGCAGGCGAGCACGAGGTAAAGTGCCCCCGCTGTGCCGCCCGATTCCGTGTGAAGGTTTAATATATCACAGGCATGGCCCCTCCTCCCGGCCAGGCCTGTGTTCTTTTTGTGGCATCGCCATCGTAGGGGCGCGCATTGCGCGTCCGCCGCAACGCCGCAGACGTGGCGGGCAGGGTTTGTGCAGATTCCACCGGGCCGGGAGACCCGGCCCGAAAATGGGCCGTCGAGGGCGCCGGCCCCTACGGTGCAGACGGTGCAGTAGATTCCCTTGTTGTAGGGGCGCGCATTGCGCGTCCGCGGGCGATCGCAGATCGCCCCTACTAATGGATTATCATCTGCCCGCAACAGGGCCGTCGAGGGCGCCGGCCCCTACAATTGTCCATTGTCCATTGTCAATTGTCAATTTTCCATTGTCCATTGTCCATTGTGTTTCCCGGGGGAATGTGGTATAATGCAGGAAAATCACCCAAGGAGGCCGATTCTATGTCCATCTATCAACCCGGCAGTGCCTACGCCACCCGGGAAAAACTCGATACTTACTTTATGGATCCCGCCATGCGTCTTTCCCTGACCGGAAAGGTGGGGGAAACCCTGGATTTTATCACCGAATTTCAGCTTTTACACCCCGATATGTGGGCCCGGTTCGTGCGCCAATTCGTGGAGCATACCGACGTAGCCGACCGGGGCTGGCGGGGCGAATACTGGGGCAAAATGATGCGGGGGGCCACCTTCGTGTACGAGGTAACCCGGGATCCGGCCCTGTTTGCCGTCCTGCGGGACACGGTGGCCGATATGATGGCCGCCGCCGACGCCGACGGCCGCATTTCCAGCTACACCCGGGAGGCGGAGCTTTCGGGATGGGATCTGTGGTGCCGGAAATATGTGATCCTTGGCATGCAGTATTTTATGGAAATTTCGGAGGATGAGGCCTTCAACGCCCGGGTGCTTACCTGCATCGAGGGGCAGATCGGCGCCCTGATGCAGATCGTGGGGGACCGGGCGGAGGGCAAAACCCCCGTGACCTACACCAGCAACTACTGGCGGGGGCTGAATGCCAGCTCCGTTTTGGAGCCGGTGGTGCGCACCTACAACCTGACCGGCAAGCAGGTCTACCTGGACTTCGCCGCCCACATCGTTGGGGAAGGCTTCACCCAGGTGGACAACCTGATCGAGCTGGCCCTCACCAACCAGGCCGCCCCCTACCAGTACCCCATCACCAAGGCCTACGAAATGTCCAGCTGTTTCATGGGGCTTTTGGAATATTACCGGGTGACCGGGGTGGAAAAATACCGCACCGCCGTGGAAAATTTCGCCGCCAAGGTGCTGGAAACCGATTTCACCATCGCCGGCTCCGGCGGGATGGAGCACGAGCTCTTCGGCCACTCCACCGTGCGCCAGGCCAATACCAACGTGGGGGGCACCCCCCAGGAAACCTGCGTCACGGTAACCCTGATGCAGCTCTTCTCCCAGCTGGCCCTCTTCACCGGGGATGCCAAATACCTGGACGCCTTCGAGCGGTCGCTGTATAACGCCTATCTGGGGGCGGTGAACACCGAAAAGGTGCTTTCCAAGGTGGCCCTGGAGATGGCTCCCGACGCCATCCAGGAACCCCTCCCCTTCGACAGCTACTCCCCCCTCACCGCCGCCACCCGTGGCAGCTACGTGGGCGGGTTCAAGGTCATGCCCGACGGCCATTACTACGGGTGCTGCGCCTGCATCGGCGCGGCGGGAATCGGTTTGGCAGGCAAGATGGCCCTGCTCCGTTCCCGGCAGGGGCTGGCCCTGGCTCTGTACGTCCCCGGGACATACCAGGCCAGGCTCCCCGACGGCACGCCCCTG
>JAFYNU010000012.1 GCA_017547975.1 Clostridia bacterium | reverse complement strand
GATTCCGCTCTACTCCCTGGAAAGCGGTTCTCCCCTGAAGGAATTTGACCAGGTGTGCTTCACCCTGCAGTACGAGCTGTGCTACACCAACGTATTGACCATGCTGGACATGGGTGGCATTCCCCTGTCCGCCGACGAACGGGGCGACTCCGATCCCATCGTCATCGGCGGCGGTCCCTGCACCTTCAACGCCGAACCCATCGCCAAGTTTTTCGACATCTTCATCATTGGCGAAGGGGAGGAGGTCAACCGGGAATTGGCACTTCTGCATCTGGAATGCAAGAAAAACGGCCTGAGCCGCCGGGAATTCCTTTGCAAAGCCGCCCAAATCGGCGGCGTCTACGTGCCCAGCCTCTATGAGATCTCCTATCATGCCGACGGCACCCTTTCCGCCATCACCGCCACAAACGGCGCCCCCGAAAAGGTGGTCAAGCGGGTGGTGAAGGACCTGGACAGCATGTATTTCCCCAAAACCCTGGTGGTTCCCACCACCGAAGCCATCCACGACCGGGCCATGGTGGAGCTTTTCCGCGGTTGTATCCGTGGCTGCCGCTTCTGCCAGGCGGGACACACCTGGCGTCCGGTGCGGAAAAAGAGCCCGGAAACCGTCCTGGAACAGGCAAAGACCCACATTGCCTACTCGGGATGTGAGGAAATCAACCTGCTGTCCCTTTCCTCCAGCGACTACAAGGAACTGGAATCCCTTTGTGATTCCCTTCTGGAATACAGCGAACCCAAGGGGGTCGGCATTTCCCTGCCCTCTCTCCGGGCCGACAGCTTCTCGGTGGAGCTTTTGGAAAAGCTTCAGCGGGTGAAAAAGAGCGGCCTGACCTTTGCCCCCGAAGCCGGCACCCAGCGCCTCCGGGACGTTATCAACAAGAATATCACCGAAAAATCCATTTTGGATGCCTGCGGCATGGCCTTCTCCCACGGCTGGAATGGGGTCAAGCTCTATTTCATGATGGGGCTTCCCACCGAAACCGAGGAGGACCTGCATGGCATTGCCGAAATGTCGAACCACGTACTCTATACCTGGCGACAGACCGCCAGCAATAAGAATCGTGGGGCTCGTATCACCGTCAGCACCTCATCCTTCGTTCCCAAGCCCTTCACGCCCTTCCAGTGGGCTCCCCAGGATACCGAAGAACAGCTTCGGGAAAAGATTGCCTACCTGCGGGACAACATCAAGGGCAAGTCGGTTTCCTACTCCTGGCACGAACCCAAGGTTTCCAAGCTGGAAAGCGTGTTTGCCCGGGGCGACCGCAAGCTTGGAGACGTGATTCTGCTTGCCTGGCAGCGGGGATGCCGATTCGACGGGTGGGACGAGCAGATGCAGTATGGTCTATGGAAGAAGACCATCAACGATCTGGGTCTCAACTTTGATTTCTACGCCACCCGTGCCCGTGGGGAGGATGAAATCCTGCCCTGGGATATGATCGACATCGGCGTTCGCAAGGACTACCTGCTGGCGGGCTGGCACGATGCCCTGGCGGGTAAGGCTTGGCCCGATTGCAGGGAAAAATGTGCCAATTGCGGTGCCAGATGCCTGACCGATGGCGTTTGCAACCCCAACTGAGACAAGGAGGACGCCAATGAACGAAAATATGAAAGTCCGGGTCCGGTTTCAAAAGACCGGCAGTGCCGCCTTTATGTCCCACCTGGACCTGATGCGGACCCTGGGACGCGCCCTGTCCCGGGCGGAAATTCCTGCCGCAAAGACCAACGGGTTCAATCCCCATGCTTACATTTCCATTCCCTGTGCCCTTTCCCTGGGGTATGAGGGGTGGTTTGAAATGGCCGACATCGGCCTGGATGCCGACTATCCGGTGGAAGCCATCCCCCAAAAGCTCAACGCCGTCCTGCCGGAGGGAATCCGGGTTACCGAGGCCTATCGGGTCACCGCCAATCCCCGGGATATTGCCATGGCAGAATACAATTTGAAGTTCACCGCCGACCGGGATTACGGGGAAATTTGTGATATTCTCAGACAAAAGCCCCTGGTGGTCATGAAAAAAAGCAAGCGGAGCGAGGAAGAAAAGGATATTTCCGGCCTGATTGCAGAGGTGGAACCCACCGAAAACGGTATCCGCGCCTTGCTTTGCTCCTCCACATCCGAGAGCTTGAACCCCAGATTGCTGGTGGCAGCCCTGGAAAAATATGCACCCGATTTGAAGCTGGGGATGGTCACCATGGCCCGGGGCCGCTTCTACACCAGTGACGGAAAGGAATTCAAATAAATGGCAATTCCAAGAAAATACCGGAAGCGCCGGCTTTACACCCGCATTGGTATTGCGGCGGCGGTCACCCTGGTTTTGGTGGTGGGATTGGTAATCGCCATTCCCCTTCTGGAAACCCAGGTGGAAAACGGTGCCCGGACCGATGAAAGCGGGGTGGAACTGCCGGATTACGTGGAGCGGGATCTTCTGGTGCCCAACGAATACTCCCGTCCCGGGGATGCCCTGACCAAGGTCAACGGCATTGTGATCCACTACGTGGGAAACCCCGGCTCCACCGCAAAAAACAACCGGGATTATTTCAACAACTTGGCCCTGACCAAGGCCACCTATGCAAGCAGTCACTTCAGTGTAGGATTGGATGGGGAAGTCATCCAGTGTGTGCCCCTGAACGAG
>JAFYNU010000162.1 GCA_017547975.1 Clostridia bacterium | reverse complement strand
CTTTCAGGTAAACGAGGCGGAATCTTGTAAGCCAAATTCATAATATGTAACCATCCTTTATTGTATATTTTAATTCTATAATAGTTTCTTTCTGTATACAATATCGATAATTCACCTATAATGTGTACATTATTCTACAAATTCAGTAAAATTAAAAAGGGACGTAAATTTCTTTCGAAAAATACATCCCGATTTTTTAATTCACAGCTTACTTTCCTGTTTATTTGAGTAATCCCATTTTTTCAAAAGGTATTGTTTCAAAATCAGGAAGAATTTCTTGAAGCCTTGCAAAATCCACTTTAAGTTCTTTTTCGTTAACAATATAAAGGAAAGCTTTATCCTTTATTTCTACGTTATTAGAAAAGCCCCTTGTTTTTAACCAATTATTAGTGTTAGGATAAGGTAGTAATATGCGATAATTTTAACACACAAAACGACCACTGTCAATGTCGCAACGACATTCCTAACAAGTTTATTTTTAGTCCTACTGGCACTACACTATTAACGAGGTAGGTGTAGTGTATGAAAGATTTATAGAGTAAAAGACCAGTTTGGATTATAGATGCGAAGTTGCTTTTTCCCGTTTTCCGTGATATAATGGCCTTACTTCCAAATTATCATTTATAATCCTACCGATACGGAGGTTTTTCATGAAAAAGTTGATTTGCCTTTTGCTGATTGTTACCCTCCCCTTCTGTCTTTCCTCCTGCATTTTGGCGGAGGTAGCCGAGCTTTTGCGGGATGCTTTCACAGAGGAAGAAACCGAAGAAACCATCTACGCTCCCGAGGATTCCATGCTTTATCCCTCCGGTGCATATACTACAGTTTTCCCCTTCGACGGAGAGGTGGTTTACTCGGATGAGTGGAAGGAATACTACGAAGGGTTGGAGGAGATTCCCTCTCTCGTTATTACACCCGAAGAAGTTCCTGACGTAGAATATGTTCCCTTACCTGAAGAAGAACCTAAAGAAGAAGAACCTAAAGAAGAAAAGCCCCAGAAGGAGACCAATTCCACCTCTCTCTCCGGCGATTGGGCTTCCGTATCCAGAAGCGGCGACCTGCTTATTGCATACTATTATTGGTTTTCTTCCGATGGAACGGCTTCTTCCAACAGTGTTGAATATGAATATCAAACTACTCCTCCCGAATATATGGCCGATTCCGGTCCCGGCTGGTATGCCGCCCCCATGGGATATCCTCTAAGTATTGGTACCTATGAGATCAAGGGGGATACCCTGACCATAACCTTCACTGAGGAAGACATTGGGATCACTTACGACCCACCCGTCGTAGAAAATCACAAGTTTTCCCTTTCGGGAGACACTTTGACCCTTTCAGGAAATAAGTACCTGAAGGATTTCCGTGGGTCGGTGGAAGAGCTTGCCGAAGCCCTTGGTGTTGATACCTCGATCAATTGATCCTATCCCCCCGACCCGTGCGGCCGGGGGTTTTCTTTTGAAAATATAGTCCCAAAGGACTTCCCCTCAATTCCTCTTTGTGATATAATGCCATCATATCAAACCAAAAGGAAGATTGCTTATGAAAGAAGTACATCTGATCTGTAATGCGCACATCGACCCCATTTGGCAATGGGACTGGCAGGAGGGTGTCAGCGCTGTTTTGTCCACCTTCCAGGCGGCGGCAAACCTTGCCGAAAGCTTTGATTACGTATTCTGCCACAACGAAGTCACCGTGTATAAATACGTAGAAGAATACGCTCCTTCCCTTTTCGAACGGATTCAGGAACTGGTGAAAGCCGGGAAATGGCACATCATGGGGGGCTGGTATCTGCAGCCCGACTGCAATATGCCCTCGGGCGAGAGCTTTGTCCGCCAAATTTTGGAAGGAAAACGTTATTTCAAGGAGAAATTTGGCATTGAACCCACAACTGCCATTAACTTTGACCCCTTCGGTCATAGCGTTGGACTTGTCCAGATCATCAAAAAATGCGGTCAGGATAGCTATATCTTCATGCGTCCCTACGCTTCGGAAATGGAGCTCCCCTCCAATCAGTTCATCTGGCGGGGGCTGGACGGCAGCGAGATCAAGGCAAACCGTTCCCAGGCCTACAACACCCCCCTTGGGAATTCTGCCCAGGTCATCCGGGAAAGAGCCGAAAGTCAGGAGCAGGACGTCATCTGTGTTCTTTGGGGGGTAGGCAACCACGGCGGCGGTCCATCCTACAAGGATCTTGCCGATATTGAGGAATTGAAGAAGACTTCGGACGATACCTATATTCATTCCACCCCCGAAACCTTCTTTGGCAAAATCGAACCTACCGAGGTGGTGGACAGGTCTCTGCGCATTTCCATGCCCGGATGCTATACCTCCATGAGCAAAATCAAAAGAAAGCATGCACTGTTGGAAAGCGAGCTTGCTCTCACCGAAAAAATGCTCACCGCCGCCCTTGCCTGCGGCGCCCTGAAGGACTATCCCGAAGAAAAGCTCCACGAAATCGTTCAGGATCTTTTGAATGCCGAGTTCCACGACGTTCTGCCCGGAACCAGCATCCAGTGCGGCGAAGAAAACGGACTCAAGCTTTTGGATCACGGCCTTTTGGAAGCAGAGCGCTTGAAAACAAAGGCTTACTTCGCACTTTCCGCCGCCGAACAACCCGCCAAGGAAGGCGAATACCCCATTCTGGTATTCAACCCCCATCCTTACGAGATGACGGCCAACGTGGAATGCGAATTTATGCTTGCCGACCAAAACTGGAGCGGTGAGATTATTTCCCGCTTGCGGATCGTAGACGAAAAGGGGAATGCTACCCCCTACCAGGTCATCAAGGAGGAAAGCAACCTCAACCTCGACTGGCGCAAACGCGTCATTTTCCAGGCCACCCTGGCACCCATGCAGCTCGGCCGATACAGCGTTTACGTCAAATTCGAGCCGGGCGTGGAAACCGTCGACAAAAATGCCTTTATCTATGACGACGGCAGAAAATACGTAGAAATCGACAAAAACACCGGTCTTTTGAAACGCTACGCCGTCAATGGTGTGGATTATCTGCAGGACGGCTTCCTGCCGGTGATGTTTGACGACAATCCCGATCCCTGGGCCATGGGCGCACACCAGCAGAAGAAGCTTGGCACCAACGAACGTCCCTTTGATCTGTCCCAGATCCCCAGCGGCGTATTCTCCGGTCTCCAAAGTGTGCAGGTCATTGAAAACGGCGATATTTTCCTTGGGATCGAAGCCTTCTTCGAAAAGGAGAATACCCGCGTGCGTGTGGGCTACCGGATCTACAAAAACAACGACTTCGTAGATGTGGACGTCAGCCTATTCCTTGGGGACGTGGACCGTTTTGTCAAGCTCAAGCTTCCGTTCAGCCGCCCGGG
>JAFYNU010000161.1 GCA_017547975.1 Clostridia bacterium | reverse complement strand
TACGCCATGGAACACGACGGCGGCCACATTGAGGGCCTTTTGATGACCACCTGGTTTGGCTCCGGCGAGTTGGCCCGGCATATTCTTCATGGGGAGGCACCCCGTTGGAAATGGACCAAAGAGCTTTCTGAAACCCTCCGTTTCCTCTTCGAGGAATAATTATACTTTTTGTATATTTTTTACCCTTCGTATATTTCCAACAAAAAAGATCCGGAAACTGCGTTCCGGATCTTTTTTATCGCTTTATTCGGTTGCGCCCTGTTCGGTGACGTCGATCATGGGAAAGACCGAGTCGCCCCCGGTAACGGTGGGCAGTTTGCCATCCCAGTTGGTGATCTGCTGATAGTTGATCAGATCCTGGGTGATGGATTCGGCCAGCTTGCGGTTGGCCTCGGCTTCGGCTTCGGCCTTGACGCGGGTGGCGTAGGCTTCGGCGTCGGCGGCGATCTTGGCCTGTTCGGCATCGGCCTCGGCGGCGATGACCTTCTTTTCGGCCTCGGCCTTGGCTACGATAACCTCGGCTTCTTGCTGGGTTTCGGTGGTGAGCTTATTCTGCTGGGCCACCTGCTTGGCTTCCACCGCATCGGTGAAGGTATCGGTGAAGTCGATATCTTCAATGCTGATGCTGACCACGTCAATGTGGAAAGCGGCAAGCTCACCCTTGATCAGATCGCAGGCTTCGTCCGCCAGCACGGTACGGTTGCCAATGAGCCCCTCGGCGGTGTACTTGGAGAACACCAGCTTGATGTTTTCCAGAAGCCGGGGATAGATAACGGTGTCGTAGTAGGACACGCCCACGTTCTGATAAAGACTCTGGGACTGGCTCTTGTCAACCGTGTAGTTGATGGAGCCCTTTACGTTGGTCTGCTGAATATCAGAAGAGAAGGCGGATACGTCAAAGGAGGATTTCTGTACCCGGTTGTCGAAGAGAACCACTTCCTGGTAGGGCAGAATGGCGTGGATACCCTCGCTCAGCACCTTATCCTCCACCTTACCGAAGGTGACGATAACACCGGTGTGACCGGCGGGAATGCTGGTGATACACCCGCCCACCGTGATGAACAGGGGCAGAATGGCAAGCCACATCTTCTTGTTCATTTTCCAGGCGAGGTTGTTATTCTTGTGGAAGCTACCGGAGGCGTCCCGGTACTCGCTCTTGTCGCTTTTGAAGCCCGCCGCAATGAAAACCACAACGGACAGAACAACAGCTGCATAAATCCAGGTCATTTACGATTCCTTTCTTTGCCGAAAAGGGTGAAATTATTCAAAATTATAGCCAATTTCCAGGGCTTTCTTATTGGGGGCAATCAGGGCCTGACGGGAGGGGGGAACCACCTTTTCCAGCACCTTATCCATGATTTCCATGGAGCAGATGCCGCTTTCCCGGATGACCTTGCCAACAAGGATCACATTGGCCAGTTTGGGGATGCCTGCTTCGGCTGCCAGGCGAGTTGCGGGAATGTAATAAGCATCCACATCCTCCCGGGTGGTTTCCCGGTCGATGAGGGTGTTATCAATGAAGATCTTGCCGCCCGGGGCCACGGCATTTTCAAACCGGGCCAGGGAGGGCAGGTTCATGGCGATGAGAATATCCGGTTCCAGAACCAGGGGAGAACCGATGGGGTTTTCGTCGATGATGACCGAGCAGTTACAGGTACCGCCCCGCATTTCGGGACCGTATTCGGGGATGTTGGTGACGTTTTTGCCCTCCAGCATGCCGGCGTAGGTGAACATTTTACCGGCAAAGAGGATACCCTGACCGCCGAAACCGGCGAGAAGCATTTTACCTGCCATTATTTGTCACCTCCGATATCCTTGTAAACCCCCAGGGGATAGTAGGGGAGCATATTTTCTTCCAGCCACTTCATGGCGTCGGTGGGAGCCAGACCCCAGTTGGTGGGGCAGGTGGAAAGCAGTTCCACGATGGAGAAGCCCTTGCCGGCGATCTGGTACTCAAAGGCCTTCTTGATGGCGCGCTTGGCGGCCATTACGTTCTTCACGTTGTTCAGGGCAACCCGTTCGGCGTAGGCGGTACCCGACAGGGTGGCAAGCATTTCGCAAACCCGGATGGGATGGCCGTTGGCCTTGACGTCGCGGCCGTAGGGAGTGGTGGTGGTCACCTGACCCGGCAAGGTGGTGGGGGCCATCTGGCCGCCGGTCATGCCGTAGTTGGTGTTGTTGATGAAGATGACGGTGATGTTTTCCCCGCGGGTGGCGGCGTGAACCGTTTCGGCGGTACCGATGGCGGCCAGGTCACCGTCGCCCTGGTAGGTGAATACCACAGAGTTCGGGAGGACACGCTTGACGCCGGTGGCAACCGCAGGAGCGCGGCCGTGGGCGGCTTCGATCATGTCACACTCAAAATAATTATAGGCAAACACGGCGCAGCCAACCGGAGCAACGCCAACGGTATTGCCGCAAACACCCAGTTCATCCAGAACCTCGGCCACCAGGCGGTGGGCGATGCCGTGGGTACAGCCCGGGCAATAGTGCATCAGGACATCGGAAAGTGCCTTCGGATGTTCAAATACAGTTTTCATTCATGCACATCCTTTCTTATAACGAGGCCGCGATTTCGCGGGCTTTGGCTTCGATTTCGCCGGGAGTGGGGATCATACCGCCGGTTCTGCCGCAGAAATGGACAGGACGGCTGCAGTCGATGGACAACTTCACGTCTTCGATCATCTGACCCATGCTCATTTCCACCGTCAGGAAAGCCTTGGCGGTTTTGGCAAGACGCTGGTACTCTGCCTTGGGGAAGGGCCACAGGGTGATGGGACGCAGGAGACCGGCCTTGATACCGCTGGCGCGCAGAGCATCTACGGCATTGCGGGAAATACGGCTGGTAGCACCGTAGGCGGTGATGATGATATCGGCGTCGTCGGTGAGGTAGGTTTCGGCACGGGCTTCCTTGGCTTCCACTTCGGCATAGCGGGCGTAGCGGTCCAGAACGATCTTTTCCAGCACGTCAGGTTTGATGTAGAGAGAGTTGACGATATTCTTCTTGCGCTTGCCCTGGGTGGTGTCGGTGGCCCAGGTCTTTTCGGGCAGGACACGGTCGCTGTGTTCGGGGAATTCCACCGGTTCCATCATCTGGCCCAGCATACCATCCCCCAGGATCATAACCGGCATCCGGTAAAGATCCGCCAGGTCAAAGGCGTCGAAGGTCAGGCTGACGATTTCCTGCACCGAGTTGGGGGCCAGGACGATCAGGCGGTAGTCGCCGTGTCCGCCGCCCTTGGTGGCCTGGAAGTAGTCGGCCTGGGAGGGCTGAATGCCGCCGAGACCGGGGCCGCCGCGCTGGATGTTGACGATAACAGCAGGCAGGTCGCTGCCGGCGATGTAGGAGATTCCTTCGCTCTTGAGGGAGATCCCGGGGCTGGAGGAGGAGGTCATAACCCGGGCACCGGCGCTGGCGGCGCCGAGAACCATGTTGATGGCCGCCACTTCGCTTTCGGCCTGCAGGAAGGTGCCGCCCACCTTGGGGAAGCGCTTTGCCAGGTATTCCGAAAGCTCGGTCTGCGGGGTGATGGGATAGCCAAAGAAGAAGCGGCAACCGGCCTTGATGGCGGCTTCGCCCAGGGCTTCGTTGCCCTTTACCAATACTTTATCTGCCATTCGTTGCTTCCTCCCTTACTTTTCCACGGTGATGACCACGTGGGGGCACATGGTGGCACAGAAGGCACAGCCAATGCACTTTTCCTGGTCGGTCATTTCAGCGGGATAAAAGCCCGCGCTGTTGAGTCGGGTCTTGGACAGGGCCAGAATCTTCTTGGGGCATGCTTCCACGCACAACCCACAGCCCTTGCACCAATCTTCTCTGAAGGTTACCTTTGCCATAAAGATGTGTTCCTTTCGATTCAGAAATATGTCTTGCCGGTGAGTTCCACCGGTTCCAAACGATCAAGCTTTCCGGATAGCGCCGGATAGAGATCTTGCTTTACCGCCCGGTACACCACCGGGAGGTTCATCGCCTCCGCCAAAGCCAGGGTGTAGGCTTCGGAGGAAAGGACGGTTTCCGGATCGGTTTCCCGACCCAGGTTGGAGTTTGCGGCAATGCCCGTGAAGGGCAGGCGGCAGGCGGTTTCGATTTCCCGGGCGATCTTCACCGCATCGGGAATTTCGCTTGCCAGGGGACGGTACCGGTTGACCACCAGGAGCATGTCATACCCCTCCCGCAGGATAAACCGCTGGTAGCGTCCCAGGGCCACAGCCCCCATGTCGTCTCCCCCCACGTCGATGATGACGTGGCTTCGGGGATCGTCGAAGGCCGATTGGGCCGCGGCGGGAATGGCGGGAATATCCACATTGGTGTTGGCAAATTCCGAAGCGATCAGGGTGATTCCCCTCTCCTTGAACAATGCCTCACTGTCCTTGGTGCGGAAGTAGGGGTTCACAATATCCAGGTCCAAAACCTTCACCGATTTTCCCTCCCCGGCCAGGGCCAAGGCGTGGTTCACCGCCAGATTGGTTTTACCGCTGCCATAGTGGCCGGCATAGATGGTGATGCGTCCGGTTGGGTAAAACATGGTTTCCGCCTCCTTCCAAAGTTTGATATTACGCCATGATTTATTATATCAAATTTCTTTATGACAGTAAAGCAGTATATTGCAAAAAATTTATCCCCCATTCCCCCCGCAACTGAACGATTTGCCGAAAAGAGAGGAATTTTACGGAAAACACCGTTTTACGATACGTATATTTTCTTCCGTATTATACTATTTGTATTACTCCGAAGCAAGTCTTTCGCGCCCTTCGTTTTCAACTTTCCACGATAAAAAGCCTCCGGTTTGGTTAACCGGAGGCTTTTTGATGCGATTATGCAGATACTTAGGCGATGGTGACCAGGGTGGCGCCGGTATCGACAGAGGTACCCTTGGTAACCACGACAGAAGTAACGGTACCGTCCTTGGGGGCGGGGATTTCGTTTTCCATCTTCATAGCTTCGATGACCATGAGAACGTCGCCGGACTTGACAGCCTGGCCGGCGCTGACCTTGATGTCCAGCACGGTGCCGGGCAGCGGGGAAACAACAGGATCACCGGCGCCGGGAGCAGCAGCAGGAGCGGCAGGAGCAGCAGCGGGGGCGGCAGCGGCAGCAGGAGCAGCTACAGGAGCGGCAGCGGGAGCAGCGGGAGCCTTGGCTTCATATTCGTCCAGGAGGATGGCTTCGCCCTTTTCGACTTCGATTTCGTAGGTGATGCCCTTCAGAGTAACCTTATACTTCATACTATAAACCCTTCCTTTTGGTTAATTAGTCAATGGCTTCGATGGTGTAGGAAACGACGTTTTCTTCCTTGGCCTTGCGGTCTTCGAAGAACTTCTTGGCCTGTACGGGGAAGCAGATGTAGCTCATGATATCTTCTTCGCTGCGGGCCAGGTCGCCGAGAGCTTCCTTGGCGGCGGCAAAGTCG
This sequence comes from Clostridia bacterium, assembly GCA_017547975.1. Classification (GTDB taxonomy): domain Bacteria; phylum Bacillota; class Clostridia; order Oscillospirales; family QAMX01; genus RUG11797. Next base: position 4,004 of record JAFYNU010000161.1, on the reverse strand, counting down.
GAACCGTCGCGCTTGCTGTCTTCGATGCGGCAGTCAACCGGCTGGCCGCCTTCGCCCAGGATCTTGGCCTGGAGTTCTTCGCTGACAGGAGCGGGAGCAATGCCGTATTCACCCTTGAAGTAGTTCTTTACTTCGGTGGAGATGGACTTGTAGCGTTCGCCAAGCAGAACGTTGGTAACGGCCTGGTTGCCGACCATCTGGCTCAGCGGGGTAACCAGCGGGGGATAACCCAGGTCAGCGCGGACGGCGGGGATTTCGGCCAGAGCGGCGTCGAACTTGTCCATGGCCTTCATATCGGTCAGGTTGGCGATCATGTTGGAGAGCATGCCGCCGGGTACCTTGTAAACCAAAGCCTGGGAGTCGGTGGCAAGGCTCTTGGCGTTGAGGGTCTTGTTGTCGATGTACTTCTGCTTGATGGGCTTGAAGTAGTCGTTGACCTTGTTGATGGCGTCTTCGTTGAGGCCGGTTTCGATGCCGTACTGCTGGCAGGCATAGAACATGGTCTCGGTGGCGGGCTGGGAAGTACCGTTCGAGAAGCAGGAGGTGGCGGTGTCGATAACATCGATGCCCGATTCGATGGCCTTGGTAACGGTCATGTAAGCCATACCGGTGGTGCAGTGGGTGTGGAGGATGACGGGCATATCGCCGACAGCATCCTTAATGCCCTTGATGAGGCCTTCGGCTTCGTAGGGGCTCATGGTACCGGCCATATCCTTCAGGCAGATGGTCTGGAAGCCCATGCGCTGAAGTTCCTTGCACATTTCCACGTACTTGGCAACGGTGTGTACCGGGCTCTGGGTGTAGGAGATACAACCGGAGGCAACGGTGTTGGGGGTGGCGAACTTCATGGTAGCATCCAGAGCGGTGCCCAGGTTGCGGAAGTCGTTGAGAGCGTCGAAGATACGGATGATATCAATGCCGTTCTTGATGGAAAGTTCTACGAACTTTTCCACAACGTCATCGTGATAGTGCTTGTAGCCCAGAAGGTTCTGGCCGCGAAGCAGCATCTGCAGCTTGGTGTTGGGCATATTCTTGCGAATGCCACGGAGTCTTTCCCAGGGGTCTTCACCCAGGTAACGCAGGCAGGAGTCGAAGGTGGCGCCGCCCCAGCATTCTACCGAATAGTAGCCAGCCTTGTCCATGGTGGACAGGATGCCTTCGTAATCGGCGTAGGGCAGACGGGTCGCCATCAGCGACTGGTTGGCGTCACGGAGAACGGTTTCAGTAAACTGTACTTTCATCTCAAAGTCCTTTCTTGCGACTAAATTTTAAACACGTTTTATTTCGACCGGAACGTCCGTTCCTTAAGAGAACGACACAACCCCAATCTACAGATAATCATATCATAAACGAAAGCACTTTACAATAGTCAAAATGCCGTATTTATTTGGTTTTCTTCCCGATATAACCTTCGCATTTGGCAAATATTATAGGATAGAAGTAGCTTACCCACATGGCAAGCAGGAAATAGCGGAAAATCGTGACCCACAAAAGATCCCCGAAGATGATCTTGGGCAGATTCTGAATGGCAAGCACCCCGCAAAGGCCTGCCAGCACCCGGATCACCCGGACGAACCAGAGGCCCTCCACCTTGAAGTCCACCCGCTTTTCCAAAAACAGACCCAGGGCAAAGCCCATGCCCACCGATGCCGCCTTGCAGGCTCCGTCGGCGTATTCCTCGGTGATCACACCGGTTTTCCACAACACCAGGGCGTACACCATAATCAAGAGGGCGAAGGCCAGCATGATCCCGCAGATCAACCCCCGGCGGTCCCGAAGCTTGTCCCACAGGAAATGCACCCCAAGGGTGATTCCCCCGGAAAGCAATAGGGCCACCCCCACGTCCAACGGGGTATGCACCCCAAGATACAGCCGGGAAAAGGCCACACCCAGGGTGATCAGCACAAAAAGGACCCGAAGAATCCACTTTTGGGCCGCCAGGCCAAGGGGCAGCCACAGGGAAGTCCCCGCCTGGGTATGCCCGGAGGGGAAGGAGTATCCGGTGGCTTCCTCCATGGAATCCCCCACCGGCAAAAATTCCGGATCAATGACCCAGGGTCTGGGCACCCGGAAGGTGATCTTGAGCCCCTGCACCAGAAGGCCGGAGAAGAAGAAGCCCAGCCCCACCCGGGTGGCAAGATCCTTATCCAGCGCCCAATACAGGGCACAGATCACCACCACAACGGCGGTTTGATAACCAAGGAAGGTAAAGGCCTCGAAAAAGGCATCCCAAAAGGGCGTCCGAAGCTCGGCAATGGCGTATAAGAGTTCCATCCATAGTCTCCCCTTTTTTCAAAATTTTATCATATTTTACACCTTCAAACAATCCCCGTCAAGAAGCTTTGCCGTATCTTATCCAAGTCGGGGCACCGTGGCAAGTTGAAAGTTGAAAATGGAAAGTGGAAAATTGCGGAGAATCAGGATGTGGCAGGGGGAGTCGTAGGGGCGACCTGAGGTCGCCCGCGGACGGGCAATGCGCGTCCCTACAACAAGGGCGGCACCATATCCACCGTAGGGACCGGGTCTACCGGCCCGCCCCGGGCCGCCTGCGGCACGGGGAATGGAAAAATCCACCGATTTTCAGGTTTTCCTATTGAACCCCCTTCCCGTCCCGTGCTATAATACGGAAAAACAGATCCATCCAAATCCCCGTACTTTACCGAAAGGAAGACCCGCCATGATCAAGGAAGTCAATTACAACGCCGATTCTGTTATGCAAAAGGGATTCCCCACCATCCGAAAGCTGGGTGCCGTCAGCCCCAACGGAGAATCCACCCCCTTCGTTTTCCATGACCGGCTCTACCGCCTGGAATTGGAGGACCCTTCCCGGGGTCTTGATCTCAGCGTCCCCATTCACGCCCTGATCCGGGACCGGGAGACCGGAGAGGTCCTTTCCCGCTTTGGAGAGGACTGCTACTATTACTCCCTTTATACCGAAGATGACACCGTTTACGTCATCGGTACTCTTTCCAAAAAGCCTTTGTTCTGCGGTGATACCCTGATCCTGTTTGAAAGCCGTGATCTGATCACCTGGAGCCGCCGGGAGCTTCTGTCCAACCCCGGCTGGAAGCTCTATAACACCTCCCTGACCAAGGGTCCCGACGGCTACGTGCTCTGCATGGAAGCAAGCGAACCCGCCGAGCTGGTGGGGATCCTGTTCACCGCCTTCTTTGCCTATTCCACCGACCTGATCCATTGGACCTGGATGGATTACGGCACCGCCTTCCCCACCCACCGTTATCTTGGGGGACCGCTTTTGCGCTACAGCCGGGGCTACTACTACCTGATCGCCGTTACCGAGCTTCCCTGCCAGCGCTACACCAATTATATCTACCGCACTGCTGATTTTGAAACCTGGGAGGTGGGCTTCTACAATCCCATCCTGATGCCCGACGAAAACGACCGGCTCATTTCGCCCTACGCCTACGATATGTCCCCCGAGCTGCTCACAAAAATCCGCACCGGCTTCCTGTCCAGCAATTCGGATATCGACCTTTGCGATTGGCAGGGAAAGACCCTTCTCAGCTACAACGCCGGGAACCAGCTTGGTTTTTACTACATGGCCGAGGCCGAATACGACGGCCCGGTGGACGATTTTCTCGCCTCCTTTTTCATCTGATCCTTTTCCCGTATGCCCGGGAGGAGTCAACACTCCTTCCCGGGTTTTTTTGTGTCCCTTCCCAAAGCCGCAGATTGTTTCCTCTTTTTCCCCTTGAAAAGCCCCCCCAATCGTGGTATAATATAGGGTACACTGGTTTATTATGTTCATTACCCCATTTCGGATGATTTTGGAGGAATCGATATGAAAAAAATCTCGGTTTGCGTCATTTTCGGCGGTGCTTCTTCGGAGCACGAGGTCAGCTGTGTTTCGGCTTCCTCTGTGCTTTCCCACCTGTCTCCCGACCGCTACGATATACATAAAATCGGCATCACCAAGGAGGGCCGCTGGCTCTACGTGAAAAGCTCCAACGAGGACGTGAAGTCGGGGGCATGGGCCGCCGACC
>JAFYNU010000160.1 GCA_017547975.1 Clostridia bacterium | reverse complement strand
GCTCTCTCCGGTGCTCTGCTGGCACAGTATAACAGCGCCTCCGAGATCAACATGGGCCGCGGTGCCATCGTCATCGGTCTTGCCGCCGTCATCATCGGCGACGTGGTGTTTGGCAAGCTCTTCATGAATTTCGGACTCAAGCTGGCCGCCGTCTCTCTGGGCGCCATCATCTACTACATCGTCATTCAGCTGGTGCTTTCCCTGGGGCTCAACTCCAACTACCTCAAGTTGTTGTCGGCGGTGGTGGTAGCCATCTTCCTGGCCATTCCCTATTGGAAAAACCGCTATATTCACGCAAAACCCAAGACTGTTTCGGGAGGGAAAAACCATGCTGGAAATTAAGGAAATATACAAGACCTTCAACGCTGGTACGGTGAACGAAAAACGTGCCCTCAACGGTCTTACCCTTACCCTGAAGGAAGGGGATTTCTGTACCGTCATCGGCGGTAACGGAGCAGGAAAATCCACTATGCTCAACACTGTGGCGGGTACCTACCCGGTGGATGCCGGTTCGATTCTCATCGGCGGTACCGACGTGACCCATCTTCCGGAATACAAACGGGCTAAGTTTATCGGCCGTGTGTTCCAGGATCCCATGCTGGGGACCGCCCCCACCATGTGGATCGAGGAAAACCTGGCCCTTGCCGCCCGGCGCGGTCAGTCCCGGGGACTTAAGTGGGGCATTTCCAAGGCCGAACGGGAAAAGTACAAGGAACTGCTTCATGGTCTGGACCTGGGATTGGAGGACCGATTGACCAGTAAGGTGGGACTTCTTTCCGGCGGGCAACGCCAGGCGCTGACCCTCCTGATGGCCTCCCTGCAAAAACCAAGACTCCTTCTTTTGGACGAGCATACCGCCGCCCTGGACCCAAAGACCGCCGCCAAGGTACTGGAGCTTTCCGACCGCATCGTAGAGCAGGATCACCTGACCACCCTGATGGTGACCCACAACATGAAGGACGCCATTGTCCACGGCAACCGCCTGATTATGATGTATGACGGGCGGGTGGTCATCGACGTATCGGGGGAGGAAAAGAAAAAACTCACCGTTCCCCAGCTCCTGGAGCTTTTTGGCAAGGTCAGCGGCAGTGACGAAGCCAACGATAAGCTGTTGCTTTCCTGAAAACACGTATCCCACCCTGTTTCTTGTCCTGCAGGGTGGGGTATTTTGCATTTTGGGGGTGGAAATTTAGGGTGTGGTGTGGTAGAATAAGGAAAACTATAAATGCAAGGGGGACGATCCTATGATGACCAACCTTCCGGGGGTACTGACCCAATATATGGCCCAAAACCACACACCCCGCTGGCGCTACGACGGCAAGGAGGATTTTGCCGCCTGGCAGAAAAAATGCCGGGAAAAGCTGTGGGACCTTTTGGGGATGGATAAATTCGCCCCGGTGGATCCCGATTACCGGGTGGAGTGGGAAGATGAAACCGAAGACTATCGGGAGATCCGCTTTACCTTTGCCACCGAAGCAAATTTCCGGGCGGTGGCTCACATTTTGATTCCCCAGGCGGGGGAGGCCCCCTTCGTGCCGGTGATCTGCCTGCAGGGCCACTCCAAGGGGATGCACATCAGCCTGGGCCGTCCCAAGTATGAAGGGGACGAAAAAACCATCAAGGGCGGCGACCGGGATTTTGCCATCCGTGCGGTTAAGGAAGGCTGTGCCGCCATCGCGCTGGAACAGCGTTACATGGGGGAAGCCGGGGGCGATGAAACCGGACCCAAGTGTGATAAATCCCTGTGGGCGCTGCTTTACGGACGCACCGCCATCGGCGAACGGGTGTGGGACATTATGCACCTGATCGACGTGCTGAATATGCAGTTTGACTGCCTGAACATGGAAAAACTCATCTGCCTGGGCAACTCCGGCGGCGGAACCGCCACCTTCTACGCGGCCTGCATCGACCAGCGCATCCGCTACGCGGTGCCCAGCTGCAGCGTTTGTACCTACAAGCACTCCATCGTGGAAACGGTGCATTGCGTGTGTAACTACGTGCCCCACGTGGCCGATTATTTTGACATGGGGGACCTGGGCGGTCTGATTGCGCCCCGGGGTCTTGTGGTGGTCAACGGCAAGGATGACCCCATCTTCCCCAAGCCCGGCGTGGACGAAACCCTGGAGGTAATGAAGCCCCTCTTCGAAGCCGCCGGTGCCACGGATATGCTCCGTCACGTGGAGGGACAGGAGGGGCATCGCTTCTACGCCGACCCGGCTTGGCCCGTGATCCACGAGCTGTTGAAGAAATAAGGAGAACTTTCTATGTATACCATCGAAACATCCAAGCATTTTGTAAAACGGCAGGATGCGTCGGGCGCTATCTACTACGTGCTGGCCACCCATGTGGCACCACAGCAGCAGGGATTTTACTTTGTTCCTGCCAGCATGGACGATGAAGGACGCTACCTGTGGTTCTACTGCACCTTCCCTCCCGCAAGTTATCGTACCCTGGGCGTGGTGGATTTCACCACCGACGAGGTGCATCATTTCCCCGAGACCCTGTGCCTGGATGCCAGCCCCATGGTGGATACCCTCACCGGGGAGGTTTACTATGCCGACGAAAGAGCGCTTTATAAGCGTTCGCCCAAACCGGAAATGCCGGTGGAAAAGATTTGCGATTTGCCCGGGGAATTTTTTGAACGCAAGGCCCGTGTTATCATTCCGGCTACCCATCTGACCTTCAGTCCCGACCGCAAGCAGGTGTTTTTGGATGCCCGCACCACCAAGGGTTTTGTGGCCGGCGCCCTGACCCTGGCTACCGGGGAGTTTAAGGTCTGGACCCGGCCGGAATACTGCCGGAATCACGGTCAGTTCAATCCGGTGTATCCCGACCTGGCTTTGATGGCGGAGGAGTTTGATACCAACGAGGACGGTTCCTACCGTTCCATCCGTACCGATGAAAACGGGGTCTTTATGCGCCTTTGGACGGTGAAAGCCAATGGGGAGGAAAAGGTTTGGGCTCCCCTGAATCTGGAACGGGCTACCCACGAATGGTGGAGCGCCGACGGAAGAAAAATCTACTATTGCAAATACGATGAAAATGGAAACAACGGCGTTTGCGGCATCGATTACTTCACCGGGGAACACAAGTTGGTGGCTCCGGTACGGGCATGGCATGCCTTCTCGTCGGTGGATGACAGTCTGTTTGTGTTTGACGAAAACGACGGGTTTTACCGGGGCTGTGCTTCCCGTGTGGGACTTTATAATACCAAAACCGGGAAAAAGGTTTATTTCAACAGCTACAACCCACCTTTGAATCCGCCGGACCAGCCGTCGCAGTACCATTTGGACCCGCATCCCCGGTTTAATGCCCGGGAAACGTATATTGTATTCACCACCGTTACCAATGGCCGTACCGACCTGGCTGTGGCAAGGACGGCGGATATTGTACCCATGACCGAATAACAAACAGGGCGCCGCCCACGCGGCGCCTTTTCATAAAGGAAGGAGAAATTTATGAGCCTTGTGGACGATATTCTGATCCGCCCCATGGTGGCGGAGGACGAGGATTTGATCAACGAATTTTTCGATGCCATGGGGGGTGAAGCCCGGGCATTTTTCAACCGCTTCGGCGGCAATCAAAAGAATACCCTGCATTTTGTCAAGAATCCGGAGGAAAACCGCCGCTACTGGATGGCCGAACTGGATGGCAAAATGGCGGGCTACGTTTTCCTTTGGGACCTGCATACCTCCATCCCCTGGCTGGGGATCGCCGTGCGGGAGGATCTGAAGGGTAAGCGCCTGGGCCGTCGGCTTATCGCCCATGCCCAAAGCTACGTCCGGGACACCGGCAAGGGGGGCATCCAGCTGACCACCCACCTAGCCAACATCCGGGGACAGGTGCTTTACGAAACCATGGGCTTCCAGCGCATGGGCATTCACGGCGCCAGCGGAGAGTTTTATTACCTTTGGAGATTTGAGGACTGATCCATGACACTATACAAAAACGCCCGGGTTTATACCGGGGAAGGCGTTGTGACTTCCTTCGGGGTGGAAAACGGAAAATTTGTCCATCCGGAGGAAACCCAGGCCGATACCGTGGTGGATCTTGGGGGCGGCTTCGTTGTGCCGGGCTTCATCGATAGCCACATGCACCTTTTGAACTACGGTCAGGCCCTGTCGGTGGCACCCCTGTATGCCCATACCACCTCCCTGGAGGATATGATTTCCTGCCTGAAGGAAAGCTCCCCCGGCCGGGGCGGTTGGATTTTGGGTCGGGGCTGGAATCACGATTATTTCACCGACGTTTCCCGTATGCCCACCCGATGGGATCTGGACAGGGTTTCCGCCGACAAGCCGGTGTGTGCCGTGCGTGCCTGCGGGCATGCCCTGGCGGTAAACAGCCGTGCCCTGTCGCTTCTGGGCCTTTCGGATAAGGTGCCCCAGGTGGAGGGCGGCGAGGTGGTTACCGAAAACGGAGTGCCAAACGGCATTTTCCTGGATAACGCCATGGATCTGGTGTACGGGGCTATCCCGCCGCCTACCCTGGACCAGGTGAAGGATATGCTTCGTGCCGGGGCAAAGGCATTGAATGCCTACGGCATTACCGGGTGCCACAGTGACGACTATTGTGTCTTCCATGGGCTGGAACTCGAAACCATCAATCGGGCCTACCGGGAGCTGGAAGCGGCGGGAGAACTTACCGTCCGGGTATATGAACAGGCCAATTTTGCCGACCCGAAGGAGCTTCAAGCCTTTGTGGAAGCCGGAAACAACACCGGAGTAGGCAGTGACTTTTTCAAAATCGGACCCCTGAAGCTCCTGGGAGATGGCTCCCTGGGAGCCCGGACCGCCCTCTTGAGCAAGCCCTATGCCGATGACCCGGCAAAGCAGGGTCTTGGTATTTTCACGCAGGAGCAGTTTGACCAGATGATTGGCTATGCCCACGCCCAGGGTATGCAGGTGGCGGTGCATTGCATTGGGGACGCCTGCCTGGATATGGTGCTCCAAAGCTTCGAAAAGGCCCTGGCAGAATATCCCCGGACCGATCACCGCCACGGCATCGTCCATTGCCAGATCACCCGCCCCGATCAGCTTCAAAAGATTGCCGGGATGGGGCTCCACGTGTACGCCCAGTCGATCTTTTTGGATTACGATATCCACATTGTGGAAGCCCGGGTGGGG
>JAFYNU010000159.1 GCA_017547975.1 Clostridia bacterium | reverse complement strand
GTAACCCTCCCGCTCGGTCATAGCCAAAAAGCGCTGGCAAATCTCGCGGGTATCATGGGTCAGATCAAATTGCTCCTTTACAATTGGCTCGGCTCCGGATTGAATACGGGAAACGTCTAAAACGTCGGATACAATGGTGGAGAGCCTGCGTGCTTCGTCCAGGATGATTTGGGCGTTTTCAGGGGTGTTCTCCCCGGGAATGTCCCGCATGACCTCGGCATACCCGGCAATCATGGTCAGGGGAGTACGAAGATCGTGGGAAATGTTGGCCACCAGCTCTCTTTGGAGACGGTCGGTTTTCTGGAGTTCGCTTGCGGCATGGGTGAGGGTGTCACCCAATTCACTGACCTCCCGATAGCCTTTTACGGTGAAGTCGGTGGATAGGCCAACTTTACCCAGAAGCTTGGATTTCTTATTCAGCGTTACCAACGGCCTGGAAATGCTTTGAGACAGGATCAAAGCCAAAAACGCGGCGATCAGAATAAACAGAATGGAAATCACAAAGAGCTGACACCGAAGGGTGGTGACGGTGGCGGTAATGGGGTCCAGAGTGGCATTGATGATGATGCAGTACTCCTTGCCGCCCACGTGAGCCAGACGGGAATACACGATGGTTTCGGCATTTTCAAGATTCGTAGTGGGATTATCTTTGGAAAATGGTGGAGAAATGGTCTGGGCTTCGTTCATATTGATGCTCAGGGTGTATTGGCCGCCGTTTTCCCGGGTCAGGTTATAAAAATATTCATAATTATAATCGGGCAGGCGATGAATCAGACAGGATGGGGTGGCATCCACCGAGTACTGTACCCCCTGGTCGGTGGCAATAATGACGCAACTGTCATTTTGCCGTGCGGAGGAGACCAGGGTAGGGTAGAAGTTGGGGTGACTCAGCTGATTGGCATAGGCATCCGCCTGGGAGGTGATTTGCCGCAGACGAATGCTTTGGTAGAAGGGGTTCAAAAGAACCGTCTGAAACAGCCACAGAATCCCTAACATGATAAAGGCAAAGGCCAGAAAGGTATAAATGACCTTTTGGCGGATTCCCAAAGGCTGGGTACGGAGTTTACTCTTCAAAGCGATAGCCAACTCCTCTCAGGGTGACGATATGCCTTTGATAAGGACCAAGATTTTTCCGCAGGAGCTTGATATGGGTATCCAGAGTACGGTCGTCACCATAGTAGTCGTACCCCCAAACCTCTGTAATCAGCTTTTCACGGCTCAGGGCAAGACCGCGATTTTTGACCAAGAAGAAGAGCAGATCGCTTTCCTTGGGGCTCAGGTCCAGTTTGTTACCGTCAATGCTGACGAGGCGGGCATCGAAATCGATTTTCAGGGAATCCAGCTCGTAAACGTCCCGGACTTTTTCGGTGTGTACAGAGTGTCCGCGGCGGTAGACTGCTTCCAGGCGCATGACGAGCTCCCGGGGAGAGAAGGGCTTGACCACATAGTCATCCACGCCCAGCTCAAAACCATGAATGCGGTCATATTCTTCCCCACGGGCAGAGAGCATGACTACCGGGATTTGGGAAACCTTACGGATTTCCTTCACCGCCGAAAAGCCGTCCAATTCGGGCATCATCACGTCCATGACGATAATATCAAAATCGGCACATCCGGAGCGGACCATTTCCACGGCTTTCATACCATCTTCGGCTTCTACTACCGAGTGCCCGGAAAATACCGCATATTTCTTAACCAATTCCCGGATCATTTTTTCGTCGTCAACAATCAAAATATTCAAAAAGAGTCCCTCCTTTTACGGGGTATATATCATCATACCATAAATAGGAACGGGGTGCAAGAAAAAAATACCCGCAGACTTTGATCTGCGGGTATCGTCTTATTTCAGGAAATCCTTGCGTTCCGGGGTGAATACGTCAAGAACCACGGCGGGAGTCAGTGCTTTGATGCAGTGGGGAACCGAAGAGGGGATGTAAACCGAGTCACCGGCATGCATTTCGTGTTCCACACCATTCAGGCGGAAGATGATGTCGCCGGAGATGACGTAGCTGGACTGTTCGTGGGGGTGATTGTGAGGGGCGCCGTCAGCGTCCTTTTCGAAGGTAACTTCCACCAGCATCAGGTTTTCACTGTGAGCCAGCACCTTGCGGGTAGCGCCTGCACCGGCGGGTTCACGTTCAATGGTAGCATGATCAAAAAACATGGTCGTTCTCCTTTTAAAATCGGTATCAAAAAAGGCCGCAGAAATGCGGCCTTGTATGGTCAATTAAAGAGCAGCCTTGGCCTTTTCGACGAGCTGGGTGAAAGCAGCGGCGTCGGTAACAGCGATTTCAGCAAGCATCTTGCGGTTCAGGTTGATACCAGCCTTCTTCAGACCGTAAACCAGTCTGGAGTAGTTGATGCCGTTCATCTTGGCGGCGGCGTTGATACGGGTGATCCACAGCTTGCGGAAGTCTCTCTTCTTCAGCTTGCGGCCAACGTAAGCATACTGCAGGGCCTTGAAGACAGCCTGGTTGGCAACCTTAAAGTGGGTGGATCTGGCACCCCAGTAACCCTTAGCGAGCTTCAGTACTTTATTTCTTCTTTTGCGCGTCATCATTGCGCCTTTAACTCTTGCCATTTTGATTTACCTCCAATATTATTTCGTGTTACCCTTAGGAATAGGGCATCATCTTGCGGATCGCCTTGACGTTGGATTCGGAAGCGATCGCAACCTTGCGCAGGCCTCTCTTGATCTTGGTGTTCTTCAGGCCGGTGTTATGGTTCATCTTGGAGTGCTTCATCTTTACCTTGCCGTTCTTGGTGAAGCTGAATCTCTTGGCTGCGGTTTTGGATGTTTTAAGCTTGGGCATTGTAACGTTCTCCTTTCAATTGTTGCCTTGGGAATGGTTCATTTGTTGGGCTTGGGAGCCATAAACATGGACATACGGCGGCCTTCCAATTTGGCGGGCTTTTCCACAACGGCGGTTTCGGCACATTTTTCAGCAAACTGCTTGAGCAAAACGGTTCCGAGTTCGGTGTGGGCCATTTCACGTCCGCGGAAACGAACGGTCACCTTGACCTTGTCACCATCAGCGATAAAGCTGAGTGCATTCTTGACCTTGAAATCCATATCGTGGTCACCAATGCCGGGCGACAGCCAGATCTCTTTGGTTTCGACTACTTTTTGTGCTTTGCGATTCATTTTCTCGCGTTTTGCCTGCTCAAAGCGGTATTTGCCGTAGTCCATAATACGGCAAACCGGCGGAGCGGCATTCGGTGCGATCATAACAAGATCGAATCCCTCTTCTTCGGCAATCTTCATAGCTTCAGCAGAAGACATGATACCAAGCTGGGAACCGTCTGCTCCGATTACGCGAATTTCGGCGTCCCGGATCTGTTCGTTGATCTGATGACTAATAGCTGCGATGTTCAAACACCCCCAAAAATTACATGCGAATCATTCGGCTTTTTATGTGGCGACAATAAAAGAAGTGCGGACACAGGAAGTCCGCACCTAAACACAGTCTGATCAAAGTCCGTGATTAACCTCTGCGCGTTGCACAGCAGGTGAGGGCAGAATTACTCTTCCTTCTTTATTGTCTCGAATATTATACTACCTTATTTCCTGATTGTCAAGGGTAAATTTTAAGGATATCAATAAATGTTGCACAAAAAATAAGAGTAGACAGAAAGCACTTTGCATGGTATAATGATATCACAAAAGGGGATGGATGTCCACCCCGTAATATAGAAAGGAATCAAGAGTATGGAAAATCAGTACG
>JAFYNU010000158.1 GCA_017547975.1 Clostridia bacterium | reverse complement strand
TGATATAGTAAAATAAATTATTGTGTGTTTTTTACCCATTCGGTTCTTGTGTCCCTCCAAAGGGATAATTTTTCCATATACGAGGTGTCCACGTGTTCAAACAAACCATTCACGATATCAAAAAATACATCCACTATTCGGTAAAGGCCGCCCGGTTCCAGCTGAAAAACGAGGTGGCAAGCTCCTTTCTCAACTGGGTGTGGTGGATTTTGGATCCTTTGTGCTTCATGCTGATCTACACCATCGTCTTCGGCTACATTTTCAAGTCCAGGGAGCAGTACTTCCCCATTTTCATCTTCATCGGTATCTCCCTGTGGGACTTTTTCAAGCGTACCCTGGCTTCGGCGGTGCGGGTGGTGAAGGCCAACAAGCCCACCATTTCCCGGGTGTATCTGCCGAAATACATTCTGATCTTCATCAATATGTGGACCAACGCCTTCAAAATGGGCATTTCCTTCGCCATTATCGCCGCCATGATGGTGGCGTGGTGGGTGCCTGTGACCTGGAACGTGCTTTGGATTCTTCCGATTCTTTTGGTCATGATGGTGGTCACCTTCGGTTTTTCCTGCTTCCTCCTGCATTACGGGGTGTATGTGGACGACCTGACCAACGTGGTGGATATCGCCCTGCGGGCCATGTTTTACGTCACCGGCATCTTTTACAGCATCGAATCCCGTCTGGCCCACTACGGCCCCATCCTGGTGCGGCTCAACCCCATGGCCTGTGTCATCACCGCCGCCCGGGACGTTTTGATCTACGGCGAAGCCCCCGACCTTTTGGCCCTTGGGGTGTGGTTTGTGATCGGCCTGCTCCTTTCCCTGCTTGGCATCCGGAAAATCTACAAGGAAGAAAACAGTTACGTTAAGGTGATTTAAGTTGAGTAATATCGTTGTTGAAGTGAAGGATCTTTCGATCCGTTATCGTCTTTTGAAGCGTTATTCCATCAAACGCAACCTCCTTCACAAGGGAGAGGCCCCCCTCAAGGAATTTGAGGCGGTGAAGGGTGTCAGCTTCACCCTGGAACGGGGAGATATTCTGGGTCTGGTGGGTAAAAACGGCAGCGGTAAATCCACCCTCCTGAAGGCGGTGGGCGGCATTTTCGCCCCCAACGAAGGCAGTGTGAACCTGTACGGTCACACGGTGAGCCTGCTTGCGGTGGGGCTCGGGTTCCAGCGGGATCTGTCCGGCCGGGAAAACATCCTGCTCACCGGTATGCTCATGGGCTTTTCCGAAAAGGAGATTCAGGCCAAGATAAAGGATATCATTGAATTTTCCGAGCTTGGGGAATTCATCGACCGGCCGGTACGCACCTATTCCAGCGGTATGCACTCCAAGCTTTCCTTCGCCATTGCGGTCACCATGGAAACCGACATCATTTTGGTGGACGAGGTTTTGAGCGTGGGCGACGCCAAATTCAAGAAAAAGAGCTTCAACCGCATGAAGGAAATGATCGGCCACCAGGACCGCACCGTGATCTTGGTTTCCCACTCCTCCGGTCAGATTCGGGAGCTTTGCAACAAGGTTCTGTGGATCGACGCCGGGGAGACCCGCATGTTTGGGGACACCAAAACCGTCATGGACGCCTACGACGCCTACATGTCCTGACCCAATCCATACCACGAAAGTAGTGTTATTTCATGCCTAACCCCTTTATTTTTGACGAAATCAACCGCATTTCCGCCGCCTGCCGGGAGGATATTGCCCTGGCACTGGAGGAGCGGGAGCTTTGCATTGTTAACGACCTTTCCCCCGCCATGGCCCCCTTTGCCTGGATTCTGGCTCACGGGGTACTGAAGACCGGGTTGGTTGCCCGGGTTCACCTGGTAAAGGCCATTCCCATGACCCCGGTGGAGGAATCCCTGTTTGCCGAAAGCAAGTCCCTGACCCTTTCGGATGCCTTCCCCCGGGAGGGGGATACCCCCTGGGTGATGCTCTATCTTTCGGACGACCCCTCCCCGGCAACCCTGCTGGCCCCGGCTCTAAAAGCCTTTACCCAGCTTACCGACAGCATTTTCCTCTTCGCCCCCATTCTGGGTACCATGGCTCCCTTCCCCACCGGGGCAAAGGCCCTGGCGGAGGGTGAATTGACCCTGCTTTTGGCAGAACGTCCCGAGGACAGCCCCGAAGGCCGCCTGTTTTTACGGGAGGAACTGCTTCGGGCACTGCTTGCCAAGGCCGCCTACGACCTGCGGGAGGTTCGCATTCCCGGCCTTTACGGTCCCGGCCTGACCCCGCCGGATCACATGAAGCTCACCGAGCTTTTGGAAATGGGGAAGAATAACGGCATTCTTGCCGCCGAAAACAGCCGCCGGGTGGATAGCTTCGCCTCCGTCACCCAGGCCGCCCTTTCGGTTTTCAAGGTGATGGCAGAGGGTAAGCCCGGCAGCGTTTACCATTCCCTTTCCAGCCCTGCCGAAACGGGAGATATCGCCTACCTGCTCAACCGCTCCTATTTCCAAAACGCCCTATCCCTGGGCATTAAGGCCGGCAAAAAGGAGGCCACCTACCACGCCCTTTCCTTCCACAAGCTTTCGGCCCTTTTCCAGGCCCTCCCCCAAGCCGATCTGGAGGACGAGATTTACCGCACCGCCTGCGCCCTTTCGGGTGCAAGCGACTACGACGTGACCCGCAGGCTTGAAACCTACGACGGCAAGCTTGCCGCCCTGCAATCGCTTCAAACCGAAATGCTTCTGGAGGTGGATCGGATCTGCCGGGAAAACGGAATTTCCTACTTCCTGGTATCCGGAAACCTTTTGGGGGGCGTGCGGCACGGAGGTCCCATTCCCTGGGACGACGACGTGGATATTGCCATGCTCCGGGAGGATTACGAGCGTTTCCGGGAAATCTGCCCCGATGCCCTTTCGGAGAAATACGAGTACGCATCCCGGTATTTTGACCGGGAATACGGCTACATATTCGACAAAATCCGCCTGAAGGACAGCATTTTCAGCACCGAATATTCCAGCCATTTTGAAGGGCTTTCCGACGGGGTTTTCCTGGACGTGTTCGTTTACGACAAGACCAGTTCCTCCCCCAAAATGCAAAAGCTCCACGTAAAGCTTCTGCGGCTCCTGGCCAGGGCTTCCTACGTGCGCTGGTGGAACGATCCGGAGGGCATCCGTCACAGCTGGGCCCTGCCCCTTCTGCGTCTCTTCCCCCTGGGCTTTTACCACAGGCTTTTGGATTTCGCCGCCACATTCTATCGCAAAAAGGATACCGGATTCCTTTTGGATTCCCTGGGATACTACCTCTTCAAGGGGGCCTTCCCCGCCGAATGGTTCGACGAGGTTTGGGAAATCCCCTACGGTGGAGCCAACCTTC
>JAFYNU010000157.1 GCA_017547975.1 Clostridia bacterium | reverse complement strand
GTGAAGCCCACCACCTTCTGATTCATGCGGTTTTCAATAACCTTTTCCAAGCCGTCAAAGGCACCGCCGCAGATGAACAGAATGTTTTTGGTGTCGATCTGAATGAATTCCTGCTGGGGGTGCTTTCTGCCGCCCTGGGGCGGAACATTGGCAACCGTGCCTTCCAAAAGCTTCAGCAGGGCCTGCTGTACCCCCTCCCCGCTGACGTCACGGGTGATGGAGGTATTTTCCGACTTGCGGGAAATCTTATGGATTTCATCGATATATATGATGCCCCATTCGGCCATTTCTATGTCATAATCCGCCGACTGGATCAGGCGCAGGAGAATATTTTCCACGTCCTCACCCACGTAACCCGCTTCGGTCAGGGTAGTGGCGTCCGAAATGGCGAAGGGTACGTTCAGGAGCTTTGCCAAAGTCTGGGCCAGGTAGGTCTTACCACAGCCGGTGGGCCCCAGAAGAAGGATGTTGCTCTTTTGAAGCTCCACGTCGTCTTCCTTCTTGTCCTGATAGTAGATGCGCTTGTAGTGGTTGTGCACGGCAACACTGAGGGCAATTTTGGCTTCATCCTGTCCAATGACGAACTGATCCAACCCCTCCTTGATCTGCTTGGGGGTCATGAAACGTCCACCGCCATCGGGGGCACCGGCTCTCCCCTTTTCCGGAGCCTTTTCGCCGGCGCGGCGGGCGGCCCGTTCGGGGAAATACTCCGCTTCGATGGTTTCGTAGCAAGCCAGGACGCATTCGGTACAGATGTACCCGTTTACGCCGCGAACGAGGTCCACGTGTTCCTCATCCCGACCGCACATAAAGCATTTTCTCACAGAATTTGTCCTCTCGATCCTTGTGGGTGATTACTTATCCTGACGATTGCGAAGGACCTTGTCGATCAAGCCGTATTCCATGGCTTCGTCGGCGGTCATGAAGTTATCCCGTTCGGTGTCCCGCTGGATGATTTCCAGGGGCTTTCCGGTGTTTTCGGCCAGGATGGTGTTCAGGTTCAGCTTGATCTTTTCCATGCGGGCGGCGTGGATAGCAATATCGGTAGCCTGACCCTGGTAGCCTCCAAGGGGCTGGTGGATCATGATCTCGCTATTGGGAAGGGCAAAACGCTTGCCCTTGGTGCCCGCGGAAAGCAGGAAGGCACCCATGCTGGCGGCCATGCCGATGCACAGAGTGGACACGTCGCACTTGATGTACTGCATGGTGTCGTAAATGGCCATACCTGCGGTAATGGAGCCGCCGGGGCTATTGATGTAGAACTGGATCTCCTTGTCGGGATCCTGGGATTCCAGGTAGAGAAGCTGGGCAACCACAAGGCTTGCGGTCACGTCGTTGACTTCCTCCCCAAGGAAAATGATCCGGTCATTGAGAAGACGGGAATAAATGTCGTAGGAGCGTTCTCCGCGACTTGTCTGTTCAATTACCATTGGTACAAGACTCATAAACAAACCTCCTTACTCACATGAGCATTTCAAAGGATCTTTACCAAATTTTGGATGGAATATTGTTAAACCATGTCCACCCCAAATGCGGAGTGGACATGGTTTCATTATACGCCCTATTTGGGAAACTTATACAATTACTCGGCGTCGGCGGCGGGAGCTTCTTCGGCCTTGGGAGCAACCTTCACACCGGCTTCGGCGATGAGCTTCACGGTCTTCTGCATGAGCAGGTCGTGTTCCATGCTGTCGGCGGGCAGGAGTTCCTTGATGCGTTCCACTTCCATGCCGTACTGTTCGGCCATCTTGGCGAATTCGGCTTCGATTTCCTCGGTGGAAACGGTCAGACCTTCAACCTTGGCAACGTATTCCAGAGCCAGGGTGGTCTTTACCTGACGTTCGGCCTGGGGCTTCATGGAATCCCGGAAGGCGGCCATGTCCATGCCGGTGATCTTCAGGTAGTTTTCCAGGGTGATGCCCTGAGCCTGCATCCGGTAGGCGTAGTCCTGCATGATGGATTCAGCCTGGGATTCGTACATGGCATCGGGAATGTCGCCTTCGATGGTGGCGATCATCTTTTCCAGGAGAGCATTTTCGAAAGCGTCTTCGGCGCTTCTCTTCTTGTTTTCCAGAAGCTTGTCAGCGGTGTCCTTCTTATATTCTTCCATGGTGTCGAATTCGGAAACTTCGCTTGCGAAATCGTCATCCAGTTCGGGCAGGATTTCTACCTTAACGCTGTGAACGATGCCCTTGAAGGTAGCTTCCTTGCCGGCCAGCTCTTCAGCATGGTATTCGTTGGGGAAGGTAACAACCAGTTCGTATTCTTCGCCGGCGCTCTTGCCAACCAGCTGATCCTCGAAACCGGGGATAAACTGGCCGGAGCCAAGCTTCAGGTTGTGCTTTTCGGCCTTACCGCCGTCAAAAGGCTTGCCATCTACGAAGCCTTCGTAGTCGATGATGACGGTGTCGCCCAGTTCAGCGGCGCCTTCCTTATCTTCCAGGCGGGCGCTTCTCTGTCTTCTGGCTTCGATTTCGGCATCCACTTCTTCGTCGGTGACGGAGGGTTCGGTGTATTCAGCTTCCAGACCCTTGTACTGGGCCACGGTGATTT
>JAFYNU010000156.1 GCA_017547975.1 Clostridia bacterium | reverse complement strand
GCGGCCTGCCTTTCGGCGGGACTGCCGCTGGTGCGGATATAGGTGGTATCTTCAAAAAGCTTGTAAATCTGTTCCTTGGTCATGGTTTTCTCCCTCAAAAATTCAGTTCAAACAGGTTGCCCTGGGCGTCGCTGTAAAGGAGACGATCCCCGAAGAAGTCGATGCATTCGGGCTCAATGCCATATCCAAGCTTGACGAAGGATACGTGATGGAGCTGACAGCCCTTTTCCGGGTCGATGACGCGGATGGCGGCGGGGGTGGCATCGCTGGAATCAAAGCCCTCCACCGAGTAGATCAAACCCTTTTCCATGCAGGCACCCTGGAGGAAATTGCTGTATTCGCTGTCAAACCAGCCCTCCACGGAGGCTTGATCCAGCACCACCGTTTTTACCCCAAACCGGGGGTCGGGGGTGCCCTCCTGTACCGAGGGCAGGGGCAGGGTGAAGTGGCGGGTGACCCTGTCTCCATCCCGCATGGTGAAGGCGTGGAGCTTTTTGGCATCCCGGTCGATGACCAGATTGCCGAAGGGGCGGATATCCGCCACGTTTTCGCTGGCCCACAGGGGATCGTTCACGAAGCCCACACGGATGATCTGCACCAGGGTGGATTGGAAGGAGTCACCGGCTCTCTCCAAACGGTAAACGCACAGGGTACCCCGCATGGGATCGTCGGACTTGGCGTAGTTGTTGTAGATGTTGCTGTAAAGCAGGGGGAATTCGTCCCCGTCGGCGTAGTATTCCGGGCCGAAGACCACGGCGTTGGCGTGGGGAACGATTTCATCCGCCCGGTCTAAGATAAAGCTGGCTTCCACCGGCAGAGTGGCCTCCGGGTCGGAGGTCAATTTGGTCAAATCCTGTACGAAGCAGGAGCCGTCGGCATCAAACCGGAAGAACAGATTCTTCCAGATCGCCCCGTCCTGACCGGGATGGCTGTTTGCAATCTTTCTGATTTCCATAGGGTCTCCTTTTAGGCAAGGCGCAGGGTTTCGCCCGATTCGATGGTGAGGGGCTTGCCGTCGATTTCCAGCCAGATCTTTCGCAGGGTGGGGTTGTAGAGAAGGGTATTGTCGGCACTCCACACCAGGGAATGGTAGGCGGTGACGTAATCGTAGATCTCCATGTTGGTGGCGTACCACACGTCGTCGTGCCCCGAAAGCTTTTCGCAGATCCTGTCCAGAAGATCCCAGTTACCGGCCCGTTCGAATTCAAAGCTGTGGCCCCACAGGTAGAAGAGCCGGGGATAACGCGCCGAGCAGTAGGTGTTGGGGGCGAAGGAGATGTCGTTGAATTTGTCGATCCATTCAAGGGTCAGGGGATTGGCGTGGCGCACCGTGGGCATCCATGCGTGCCAATCGGTGGGCAGGAGGAAACTGTCGTTGTCCCCCGCCAGGGTGCGGGCGTAAACGATGCCCAGGTCGGTGAGATAGCTCTTGATATTCTCGTAGCTTGCCCCGTTGAGGAATTTGGTAATGCCCGAATCGGGGTAAGCCATGCCCCGGATGATGCGGCCGTAGTCGCTTTCCAGCTTCAGCCGGCAGTCCAGCACGTCCCGAATGCCGTCAATGGGACGCTGGAACCCCGGAGCCCGGTGATTGGCGCCGTGGACCGCCACCTCGTGGCCCCGGTCCAGAATGTATTCCTTGACCTGTTCGGGCGTCAGGACAGAGCGGTTGGTCAGGTTGAAGGTGCATTTCAGCCCCGTCGGGGTGATCACATCGGAAAAACGCATATCGTCGTGGCAGCCATCGTCGTAGCTCAGGGTGACCGCCTTGTATTTTCCTTCGGGATAGCGAAGATAGACGTATTGCATGGGATATCCTCCTTATTTGCGATATTGGGCTCTGGCAATGGCCAGTTCTTCGTCCATGTGACGGTCCCGCAGGCGGCGCATGGCTTCGCAGGTGGCCCGCCAGGCCAGTTCAGGCTTTTGGGCCTGGTAGTCGTTGGATTCCCCGGCCCGGTAGGACCAGCCGAGGATGGTGCGGGCGCCGGCATCGTAGGCGGCTTCGGCTGCCAGGATGATCTCGTCCTCGTGGCCGTGGGGGGTGTCATAGCACTGGATCCATACGTTGTGATCCTTCTTGTATTTTTCGCAGAAGTCAATGTTCTTTTTGGTGCGTTCGTAAACGTATTGATATACCTCGTGCCCCGAGTAGGAACCGACCCAGTAGGGGTCGCAGCCGATGTTTTCCAGGGTATCGATGGCGGCCAGACGGTCCAGGTTGTCCAGGCTGATGCCGTGGGAGGGGCTGAACATGACGCACACCGTGTTGATGATGCCGCATGCCCGGGCGTAGGCGGTGGCACGGCGGAAGTAATTTACAACCGACCAGGTGCGGAATTCCACCACTTCGGGGGTCATCTCGGTGGGCATGGGTTTGCCAAAGCGTTCGGCAAACAATTTCTGGCAGGTGGGGCAGCAGCAGGCAAAGTTGTCGGCATCCCCGGCCAGGTGGGGTTCGTCCCAGAAGATGGTTTTGCCGCCGGCTTCCCGGACGTGTTCGATCCAGGTCTTGGTGAAATCGAAGAAGAGCTCGCTGTTGTAGCAGGGCTTGAAGGGGTGGGGCGTCCCGTCGGAAAAGATCATCCGCTCGGTGGGGTGGATGGAGACGAAGTAGCCCTTGTCCCCGGGGCCGCCGTCAATGCCCCAGTTGTCCACCCAGACTTCCAGCCCCAGGTCTTCGCTCAGGCTGACGATGTCCCGCATGACCTTTTTGTGGCGCATCATGTCGTTGTGGGTGTACATGTGGACAACGGTGTTCATGTTGCCGTTGATGATATTCTTCATATCTTCCCGCACGTGGTGCAGGATGCGGTTGCTGTGGTAAGCAACACCGAGACGCAGTTTGGAAAATTCAGCCATGATATTTGTCCTCCTTCAAATGGTTAAAAAGTGATTTCCAGTAGCGGCAGGTTTCCAGTATTTTTTGATCCGATTCGGGGTAGACGCAGGGGAATTGGAACCCCGGGGCGCTTTCGATGGTCAGGACGCCGTCAAATCCGAAATCCCGGATGACCCTGGCCAGCATGGGAATATCCAGGGTTCCCTCCTCCAGGAAGTAGTGCATATCCCGTTCGCCGTCGTTGTTGTGAACGTGAAGCTCAAAAATGGGGAATTCCTTGGAGCGGAAGGCCGCCATGAAGTGGTCGTAGCCGGGGTTGTCCGAGCGGGGGGCTTCCTCGTCGCTGTGGCGGAAGAGGGTGGCCCGGTCGTTTTTGCCCCGCAGACGGATGAACATGTGCCCCATGTCCAAAAGGTAGCCAAACCGGGGCTCGGACTTGAAGCATTCGATCTGTCCCCGCTCGGCGGGATTCAAACCGAAGTCCTCCACGGCCACCTTGCACCCCGGAACCGCGTCCAGTACGAACTGCAGGTAGGGGGTGACGTTATCCCGAATGGCGTCCGCCACGTCGAAGGAAAGCACGGCAATCAGGCCGTATTCCTTCTGCCAGGCGGCATACCCTTCGATGGAAGCCCGGAAGGCGGCCACGTCCCACTCCCCGTGGCTTGCGGGGAGTTTGGAGTGCACCGTCAGGGTCAGCTCCTTTTCCCGGACGATGGCGGCAAGCAATCCTGCCAGGTCGGGGCGTTTGCAAAGATCATCCATGTGATACCCCAAAAGGCTTACCGAGGTAAAGCCCCGGGAGGCGAAAAAGAGCACGTTTTCGATGGTACTGCGGTGGGGATAGTGCCAAATGGCAAGGCCGTCCTTCATGAGAAAATCCTCCTACGAAAAAGCAAGATTGAGTTGATTCGATTATAGCATTTTGCATGGGTAAAATCAAGGAAAAGTAAAATGCCCAAGCCTTCCCCGGGGAGGAAAGGCTTGGGTTTGAATCAATCTTCAAAGCAATCGTAGCTTTCGAGCATAAATTTGCCGATTTGGTAAAGAAGCTTTTCGGCCTCCCGGCGAAGGGCCAGGTTGGGGTTGGCGATACGGCGGTGGGTTACGTTGGGGTTTTCGGCTCTTCTGTGGGGCCATCCCCCGGCGGTGTTCAGCATCCGCTCGGATTCGAAGGTGAAGTAGCCGTCGTAACCAATTTTCAGGAGAGCCTGGATCACCGCATCCATGTCGCAGGTACCCATCAGGGGGGCAAAATGCTCGTCAAAGGTGCCGAAATTGTCCTGAATGTGCAGGGCTTTCAGGTGACACCCCAGGTCGCAGATATCCTTGTATTGGTCGGAACCCCGCATATTGGCGTGGCCGATGTCCCACACGGCCTGGAGCAGGGGGTGGTTGAATTCCTCGATGAAATCCGTCATTTCCCGGCCGGTCATGAAGTAGTAGCGCTTGCCCATGTTGCCCTCGGCGCTGTTTTCGATGAGCACCTTCACGTCGAATTTTTCCATGGCGGGCACCAGGGAGCGGTAAAATCTTTCGTTTGCCGCAAAAAAACCCTCCCGTCCGTCGGGGTAGGTGTAATCCTCGGTATAGCCGGAATGCACCACCAGATTTCGAATGCCCAGCATAGAGCAGGCTTCGATGGAGCGCAGGGTGGCAAGCATGCCCGCTTGGTGGTCAAAATGGGGATCCAGGGGATTGTAACTTGGGGAATGGGCCTGGACAAAATCCATTCCCAGCTTTGCGGCGGCCTCCCCGGCATCGAAAACTTCCTTCTTCCAGTTTTCGCCCAGAAAGGGGGAGCCGGGATAGATCACGCTGTAAAAATTGTAGTCCAGGTGCTTGAATCCGGTGCCTTCAAAG
>JAFYNU010000155.1 GCA_017547975.1 Clostridia bacterium | reverse complement strand
TGGCCATGTCCCCCTCGGGATACTGGGTATCGGTGCAGATTCGTCCATCCTCAAATCGGCCGTAGGCAAATACCCTTTTGCCCTCCGCCATCATGGTGGGCGGGTCGTAAAGATTCTCCAATCGATCCTTCCATGCAAAAACAAGATCCTTTGGTGCCTTTATCTCTTCCGCAACCTCCAAAAGTGCCTCAAACAGCGCCTGGATCATGGCCCAATCGTTCATGGTATCGTTGAGATACAAATACCCTTCCATGGCGGTAACGTCGTGAATGTGGTACTTTCCATCCTTTTCCTTCACCAAAAGGCCCAAGTACAAATCCCCGCAGGCCTTCATCACCGGCCACGCCACGTTCCGCAGGAAATCGGAATCCGGGAAATGCTTATAGTGGCGGTACATCTGCAGGGCGATCATGGCCCCACAGCTCATGTTGCCCCGGGTATCGGGCTCCACCGCCTGGAACCCATCCGCAGAGGAAATATCAGAATACCAGGCACCTTCCACCCCATGAATGGTGCGTCCGTCCTCTATGGTTTTGGGCAGCATACCCAGCCGATAGTCAAAGTAGGATTTCAGCATTTCCCCATGGTTCCAGGTGTCGCAAGCCCAAAACTGCATCTGGTCATTCCAATGGTAGTAGTGTCCCCAATTGCGGGTATCTCCGAAGGTGGTCCACAGGGATCCAAACACCGACGGCGGGAAGGCGCCGTAGCCGCTGCAGCCAAACTGATAGCGGTGGACGTAGTAGAGGTTTTCCACCAACTCGTCCCCAATTTGGATAAAGCTCCGGTTCCAGAACTCCCTCCACCAGGCAAGGTGGTGCTGATAGATTTCATTTCCCGTTTCCCTTGCAGTCAGCAGAGTATCGGTGGCCATTGCCTCGGTATCCTCTCCGCTTGCGGACAGGGTGGTTGTCACGATCACCCGAAATTTGACCGATTGGGCGGCGGGCAGTACACAGCGAACCTCCCGTCGGTTGATCACTTCATAGCGGGCTTCGGGATGCTCCACCGTCACAGCGGTGGTAAAGGCAGAGCCATGAAGCTCCTGGGTCAAAAGCATCATATCGGTCCCAGCGGCAGGAATCACACCGTCCAGGCGGCGTCGCGTGTCCCGGGTGAAGCTTTCGTAGTAGTGGAAAAAGCCCCGGGTACCGTAACGTTCCAGGGTAATGGTACGTTCCAACGGTTCCTCCGAGTCGGCCTCCACCTCCCAAATCACACAGCCATCCGCCAGGCTTCCATAGCCGGTTGCCCGCCAGGAGGAAAAGGGCGTTTGGGATTCCATGCGGATCTCCCCCTGCCCCAAATCCAGGGTCATATCGTAATCGTCCAGATATTCCCAGGCAAAGGCGGGTGTCCCATCGGAAATCTTCAAAAAACCGCAATTGGCCAGAGTGGTGCATTTTTCCTCCCACTCATGCCCCCATGCACCAAAATTTTCAGCAGGTCCGTAGTCAAAGCTGTCGGTACGGTTGATGCGCATGCAAAGTTCCCGATCGGTATGATATACCAGCCCACCCATAAAGCCATTGCCCAGAGGGAGACCATCCTGGGGTTTTTTCGGCGGTGTCTGGTATACCACATTGTGCTTTTTCACATATTGGGACACATCACAGAGAAGATTTCCCTCCCGGTCCACGTACGTATATCGGAACAAATTTCATTCCTCCTTGTAAAAAAGGGAAGACAACCACTTTTGCGATTTTCTTCCCTTTTGAATTTTCATTTTTGCATGGCCAGGTAACTTTCCAGAATCAATTCGGCAGATTTCATATCCACCAGTTTTTTGCGTTCCTTGCCGTCATACCCCTGCTCCAGGAGGCGTTCGTGAGCTTCCACGGTGGTCAGGCGCTCGTCCATAAGCACCAGTTCAATATCCTCCAACCCCCTGGCAAAGAGCTGTCCCTGCAGGAGTTTTCGGAACGCCTTGGCTTTTTCGCTCCGTTCCCCTTCGGTACCATCCATGTTCAGGGGATTGCCAATGACGACGCCCCCTGCCTTTTCGGCAAGGACGATCTCCGCCACCTCGATGGCGGTTTTTTTGAGTCCCTTCCCCTCAATCAACCGGTAAGAACGGGTCATACGTCCCGACACC
>JAFYNU010000154.1 GCA_017547975.1 Clostridia bacterium | reverse complement strand
GGCTTCAAAACGGTAATTTTGGACGACGGGTGGCAGTTCGAGGGCCCCTCCAGCGGAAACTATTCCAAATGCGGCGCCTGGCAGGTAGCCAAGGATAAGTTCCCGGATTTCAAGGCCTTTGTGGATGGAGTCCACAAGCTCAGTATGAAGCTTGTGGTGTGGTTTACTGTGCCCTTTGTGGGGAATCAGGACCCCATGTATCCGGTGTTCAAGGGAAAATACCTCTACGAATATGCGGATGACCTGATGGCCGCCGCCGTGCTGGACCCCCGCTATCCCGAAGTACGGGATTATCTGGTGAATACCTACAAGAATTTCCTCTTGAAGTATGACATCGACGGCTTCAAGCTGGACTTTATCGATAGCTTCCGGGCGGGGGACCAAACCGCCCCCTTCGGCCCCGGTATGGACCGGGAAACGGTGGATGCGGGTGTGCAGGCGCTCCTGGAGGAAATTACCGGGAAGCTGGCAGAGGTGAAGCCCGACCTGCTTTACGAATACCGCCAGAATTACGTGGGTCCCGCCATCAACCGCTTTGGCAATATGCTCCGGGTGGCAGATTGCGCCTACGAAGCCATGGCAAACCGGATCGGTGTGGCCGACCTGCGGCTTCTGCACTATCCCGTGGCGGTGCATTCCGATATGCTCTTCTGGGCACCGGAGGAATCGGTTGAACTTTGCGCCCGGCAGATTCTGAACATTCTCTTTGGGGTACCCCAAATCTCGGTCATCCTGCAGGAAAGCACCGGGGAACAAAAGGCTCTGCTTCGGAATTACCTGGCCTACTGGACCGAAAACCGGGAACTCATTCTTCACGGCAGCTTCCGTGCCCTTCATCCCGAACTCAACTACACCCTCCTTGGGGCGGAAAACGGGGAACGGGAGATTGTGGTGCTCTACGCCGACCAGCCCTATACCTTCCGGGGGAAAGCCCTGGATCTCTTCCACAATGGGGAGGAGGACGGCCTGATTTTTGAAAATCCCACCGAAAAAGAGCTTGTGGGTACCCTGTTTGATTGCTTCGGTACCTCCCTGGGCGAGGTTACCATTCCCGCAGGGACCATCAAGAAGCTTCCTCTGCCCCGCACCGGTATGCTGCGGGTGATGGCATAACGCAAGGAGGGAAACATGGGAACCATGGTAAATTCTGCGAAAGCCCGGGTGGAAGCACTTCGCCGGGAGGATTCCCTGGTGCTTCTCGCCTTTTCCGACCTGCACGCAAGGGGCGTGGAGGATCCCGTTTTCCAAAAGGTGAAAGGTCAAATCGAGGAACTGACTCGCACCATTCCCATCCACGGGGTCATCGATCTGGGGGATAACATGGGCATGCTGGGCCGGGAAACCCACGTGACCAATCCCGCTCTGCACGATATTATGGCCCGCATGTTCGCCGCCTTCCGGGGGGCTTCCAACTGTCCCTTCTTCCCCATCAACGGCAACCACGATGCCCCGGGAACCGATTTCTTCAAACCGGATTTTTGGAATGCCCTGGTGCGGGAGGAATTGAACGCATTGGGGGCAGCCACCGCCAACGGGGGCTGGTATTACGCCGATTTGCGGGGGGACATCCGGCTGGTGTTCCTGTCGGCCCCCTGGCAGTCGGACGTGGAATCGGAAATTCCCACCCCCGTCTGGGCATTGGGGGAGGAACAGCTTGCCTGGCTCCGGGAGGAGGCCCTGGATACCGAAAAATACGTGTTGATCCTTTGCCACGTGCCCATGTACGACCGCTACACCGGGGATATAGCAAGTATGCTTGACGTTTGGACCGGAACTCGGGCGGCTAAGGCGTATATCAGTACCCTATGCGGCTGGATCGACGACGCCCCTGAGGCGGTGACCATTCTGGAAGACTTTGCCAAGACCCATCCGGGTAAGCTCATCGGCGAGTTTTCGGGCCACACCCACGTCGATTCCATGTGGGCGCCGGGAGAGACGCAGGGGGCGGTGCAAAATCCCCTGCCCTGCCACCAATCGGTGATTCGCATGGCGAAGGACGGCCTGGATATCCTGGTGGTGACGCCATCCCTTGGCCGGGTGGATATGATCCGGGTTG
>JAFYNU010000153.1 GCA_017547975.1 Clostridia bacterium | reverse complement strand
GATGATGCTTTTGCAGCGGCAAACCCGAAATCGGCTTTGAAAAGCATTTCACAGACAGCCTGGCAGGACAACAATGGACACAACTGGGCCAATCCCTATAGTTCGGTGTTCAACGACCACTTTGCAGCCCGCTTGGAGGAATACAAAGCCCTGCCGGTGGATGGCTATCTTTTTGAAAATGCTGCCTTCCCGTATGATGGAAACATTCAGGATTGCTACTATATTGATGATAATCCGGAAGAACGTACCAAGGAGGTGGAGGCCACCGCCGATGCCATCAAGGCCGCCATTCGGGAACGACCGGTGTGGTATCTGCTGGATGTGCCCACCGTCTTAACCGACGGCGCCAACCAGGTCACGGGAGTAAACATCCGGAATTTGTCCCAAAAGGGCATTGGTGTGGTTCCTCTGGTAACCGTTTCCTCGGTGGGAAACCTGGCATATGAGCTTTCGGAGGAGAACTATTGCAGTCCGGTGGAATACCAAACGGTGGAAGATGCTCTGCAAGCCCTGGCAGACGTAGCCCCCAAAGGATTCCCCCTTATGGAAGTGAAGGGGGAGGTCAATCTGTCTTTCATGGAATCCATGAAGGCGAATATGGAGATCATCCGTGGGGTGCGTCCCGGATATTTCGGTATCTCGTTGGATTGGGGTGTGTATGAGGCAGATTTGTTCCGCTTGCTCGGAAATGAAGGGGAGTGGATCCTGCGGGATATTCATACCCCGGATCCTTCCACCGAGACCGAAACCGGTGGAGTGACCACCGAAAACGAAACATCAAGCGAAACTGAAACCGAATACGACTTCGAAGTCTCTCCGGAGCCGGTGGGTTAAGCAGAATTCGAGGCTCCATTCCGGATGGATTCCGGAATGGAGCTTTTTGTTTTACAAGAGTGCAGAAATGTGATACAATAGAAGAAAAAACCAAGGAAGGAACGCCGATGATCAATTTTGCCATACTGGCCCACGTGGATGCGGGCAAGACCACACTGACAGAATCGATTCTCTACCATGCGGGGACAATACGCACCCTTGGGCGAGTGGACGATGGAACTGCACAGAGTGACTACCTGGAAGTGGAAAAACGCAGGGGGATTTCGGTCCGAGCCTCACAAACCTCCTTTTCCTGGAAGGGTGAAGAACTGAACCTGATCGATACACCGGGTCACGTGGATTTTTCCGGCGAAGTGGAACGGAGTCTTGCGGCGGTGGATGGTGCAGTCCTTGTCATTTCAGCGGTGGAGGGAATCCAATCCCATACCGAAACCATCTGGCGTTGTCTCAAAAAAATGAACCTGCCGGTGGTGGTGTTCATCAATAAGATCGATCGGGCGGGTTCCGATTGCCATGGAATTGCCGGCGCCCTTCGGGAGCAGTTTGGCGTGGCTCCCGTGTTTCTTTCTGAACCGATTGGGGAGGGGAGCCGAAATGCACAAATCGGTATTCCGGATGGCTTGACCGAGCAAAAGCTGGAGGCGGCGGCCGATGACTCGGATGAGGCGGCGGAGGCTTATCTGGAGGGAAATGCAGAAGCGTCGGAAACCGAGGCTTGGTTCCGGGATGCGGTACGTCACGGAAAGGTGATCCCTGTGGTTGTGGGAAGCGCGATTTCGGGGCTTGGGACCGAAATGGTGTTGAATGCGAT
>JAFYNU010000152.1 GCA_017547975.1 Clostridia bacterium | reverse complement strand
GGCTTCCTCCATGATCAAATCTCTGACCGCCTGGTGACCCAGCCCGGCATAGTAGTTCGCCGATTCGTAAAGCCGAAGGCCTTCCTTGTAGGATTCCCGGATCTCGGTTTCGTCTCTGCCGGATGCAACCGCTTCCCTGGTTGCTCTTTCGATCTCTTCCTCCAGAACCTTTCGGTTTGTGGGAAGTCCCCAGAAATTTCTTTCCATGGCATCCCTTTGGGTTTCCTCCGAAAGAAGCCAGGTCAAAAACTCACCGGCGCTGGCCTTAACCCGGCTTTGCCGGACAATCGCCATAAATTGTTCCGAATTCATGGCAAGCTCGTAGCCTTTTTGGTTTGGCACGGGTATCAGCGCAGCCGCCACCCCATGTTCGGTTCTGGCCCGTCCGGTTTCGGGATCCAGGAAACGCTGTGTCAACTCCAGATTCTCAATCCACCACGCATATTGGCATGGCCAGAAGATGGTGTAATCCTCGTTTTGCTCCCGCCACAGGAAAGCCTCGTCGATATTGTCGTGGGCTCCGTTGCAATACTCCAACACAGCGGCAAAATCGGGATCATCAAAGGAGCAGGTTGCGTTTTCTTCGTCGATCCAATTGGAAATCGTCAGGTCGATCATGTTTCCGAAAACAATTTCCTTGATATCATACTTTTGGAAGCATAATCCCCCCTCCCGGTTGAGCATATCGATCAGCTCCCGCATCGAATCAAATCTGCCATCTACCTCATCCGCAAGACTCTTGGGAATTTGCATTCCACAAATCCGAACGAGATCGGGAATCATATAGATTTCGCCGTTCACCCTGCCGGCTTCCACCACGTTTTCCATAAGTTCCCCGGAGGAGAGGGTTTCCCCAATCACATTTTTCAGGGGTTCCAGCACTCCCCTTTTTGCGTAATTTCGGATAAAACCCGAATCATGCCCCACCACCATATCCACGTCGCCCGAGAGAATGGCCAGATTGAGCTGGGCCCGTTCTTCAAAAACGCGGATTTCCACGTTTCCGGCGGTCTGCATGTTATATAAAGAAACCTGTTCTTCAAATATGGGGGGAGCCCCAAGCAAACAGCCAACCACCACCGTTCCGTAACCCTCTCCGGTCTTGATGGGCAGGACATCCACCGATTCCCCGAAGAAAAACAGCCCCTTGAGGGTGAGAACCAGAATACCGTCCTCCACGGCGACAAGCTGACGGATGCCCGAAAGGTTGACGCCGTAATGGGTCAGATTTCCAAGCTCCTGCACAGTCTTCCCATCGGTACGACAGAGCACCGATGCCACAACGTAGTAGTTCCACCGCCCGTCGCTTACCACAGGCAGATCGTCCAGCGTTACCCCCTTCAGGAGGATTTCATCGCCGATTCCGCTTTCTCTGTCGGCAACTCCAAGGGGAAAGATCACACTTTCTCTGTATTCCACCGTTTCCCCCGTATCATCATAGGCAAGCCGGTTGACAACCAGATAATCGGCTCCATCCAACTTCCAGTAACCCAGCTTGGGATCCAAATCCATGATCATGTAGGGATCGACTGACCGTCCGATGCCATCCTCCATCTTGATCAACGTGTTCATTCTGTGGTCAAGCTGGTATTCCCCCAGGCAATCCAAAGCAGAGGCTTCGGTCTCTTCCCAATCGGTAGCTGGCATGTAATCATCCCCCAGGGTACATACCCCCAGGTCGGAAAAGAGCCGAAGCTCCCCCTCCTCCTTTTCCATACCCAAAAGGTAACCGTCCTGCAACTCATATACAAGCCTCCCCCCAAAGGGATGACTCTCGGCCTTGTTTTGCCGCAGCTTCAGTTTGGGGCGGTCATCATCTGTGCCGCATCCAGCAAACAAGAAAAGACAGATTAGTAAAACAGCAGAACTCCAAAACAATCGCTTCATAAACCCCATTCCTTTCTTCGGGAAGTTTTGTTATAAACCTATTCTACCATTTTTCCGTCTCCTGTAAATGAAGATTTTCGAAAGATTTTCTTAATTTTTCTTAATAATTATCCTGATCTTTTGCAACAATTCGCCCCCGGTACAGTTTTTTGCGTACCGGGGGCTGATATGTACTTATTTGGCGTTGACGGCGGCGATGAAGCGGCGGAAGGCTTCCTTGCCTTCGGGGGTGCGCTTGTAAACGCCGGCATGCTCCAGAACCTTGGCAAAGACCTTGCCAACCTCTTCCTTGAGGATGGCGAGATTCTTTTCCCGGTCATCGGTACGGCCGCGCTTGGCGAGGATTTCCTCCGCCCAATCGGCGTGGGCTTCGGTCATGGGATTGGCACGCAGGTCGGCACCGGTGCACATGGCTTCGTTGACGGCATCCAATTCCCCAACCAGACGGGCGGGCAGAACCGCAAGACCCATGGCTTCGATC
>JAFYNU010000151.1 GCA_017547975.1 Clostridia bacterium | reverse complement strand
GTAGACCTGCACGCCATCCTCGCTGCCGTCGGAGGCAAAAAGCTCGATCAGTTTGCCATCCGCCACCACCAATATCCGTCCGTCCGAAAGGGCACTCACCGCACGTACCGGCGAGGTTTGGGTGCATCCGTAGGGAGCCAGGTCGGTCAGGCACTTGCTTTCTTTTCCATCGGTCCGCCAGATTTCGGTATTGCTCAAAAAATAGCCAAACCGTCCGTCTGTAAATGCGCCGCCGGTGGGCTGTCCTTCGATTTCGGTTCCTTCATCGGTAAGCTCGGTGGTTTCGGGGGTCAGGGGTATCAGCAGGCCCTTTTCGTTCGCCGTCGCTAAGGCATACGGAACGCCGTCAATGCCGATGAGTCCCCGGAAGAAAAAATCGTGGGGCATACCGTGGTGCCAAGCGGTAGCAACAGGTTTGTCACCAATGAAGAGCGACGCACCGATTCCCCGGGTAACTTCACCACTGGTCACACCACCATAATCTATCCCCAGGAAAGGAACGTCTTCATACAGCATCACGTTTGCCATAGCTCCGAAGTTTCTTGCCTGTTTCTCAGCTTCTTCAAGCCCATCCAGTATACCACCTTCCATTTCACCATTCCGGTAATAATGGTATTGGACTCCCTTATTATGTACATCCTCGAAGGGTTCACCGCCCACCACAAAATCCACGGTCGGGTCGGAAACAATCGCAATTTCGTGGTAGGTTCTGGTTTTTTCACGTTTGACCGTGTCCTCCACGTAATCCATGTCGTAATAGCGATACTCGGTCCGGTAAGGGGTGGTATCGTCGACGTCCCGGACGTAAGGATGCTCATTCACGCCGATGGTGGCCCGGATTTCCCCATTCACTTCAATGACGTTCAGAATGGTTTCGTCCCGGGTGAGGCCCAAATCGATCTCACGGGAGGCATATTTATCGTAGACCGGGATCCCATCCACTTCGGTGACGGTGTTTTCCCCCGCTTCCTTCGAACAGGATGCAAGGAGGGACGCGGTCATAAGCAAGACAAGAGCCAGGGCTGTGATGCGGTTGCAAATACGTTTCATGGTAGGTTCCTCCTTGTTTTATTTTCCAAAAACAGCCTCTTTCTGTTTCTGTGTCATCTTTATTGTACAATAGCAGATTCCATTTTGCAACAAAAAAATTATTAAGAATTTATTAAGACGTTTATCATTCTCCCGTATCACACCCCCGAAGTTCCACAAAAAGAAACCACCCGAAAAAGAATTCCTTCGTTCTTCTTCGGGTGGTTTCGTCTTATGCCATAACAAACAGGGAATCTGTACGGCAAATTTTTCTTGCGTTATTTACTTTTCAAACAGAAGCATGGGGTCGATATAGCTTCCATTCCGCATGACCTCCAGGTGCAGGTGGGTCTGCTCGGCATTTTCGGTGTACATGCTATTCCCCACCCGGCCGATCAGGGTGCCGGCTTCCACCGAATCCCCTTCTTTCAAAGCCACGCCGTCCGCCAGATTGGCATATACCGCCCGGATTCCCCCGGCGTGCTCCACGGTGACCGCATTCCCCAGGGGGCCTTCGGCGGCAACCTCCACCACAGCCCCTTTGGTAATGGCCTTCACGTCGCAACCCAGATCGCAGGCGATGTCCACCCCATTGTGGGTACGCCAGTCATCCAGAGTGGCAGAGTAGACCAGGGTCTCCCCGGAAAAAGACTGGGATACGCTCCCCGAAACCGGCATCTGGTAGGTAAGCGGAGCGGCTACCTCCTCCGCCGGATCGGTCTCCGCCTTACCGGCAGTCGGTTCGGTTTCTGCTTCCCCGGTTTCCGCCGCATCCTCCGGCAAATCGGCTTCCCAGATTTCCACGTTCACCGGTTCGGGCAATTCCTCCCGGTCATCCGAAAACACCACGTAACCCGACACCGCCACCGCAATGGCGCACAGGAGAAGGACTCCATAAAAGCCTTTTCCCGCAAAAAAAGATTTTTTTCCAGTTTTCATTATTTCCCTTTCCTTCCTGAATCATGGTACGGTGGTAGTATGACCGGAAGAAAGGGGAAATATACCATTATAAGGCCTTCAAATCGGCTTCCAGGCGAAGGATTTCTTCTTCATCCCCGGAGCAGAGGAAATAAACCGCTCCTTCTGCCCCCAAAATGCCGCCGGCGGCAAAAATTTCAGCTTCGATTTCATAAAGCACCGAAATGGCTTCCAACTCGGTAAATACCTCCCCGGGCAGGGGTGCCAGACGGGGACCGCCGCTTTCCGCCTCGGTGGACAGGGCGCAGAGGGTGTTGATGGGCAGTTCCACCCGCTTTTCCACCCCCACCGGGATGATGGATTTTACCCGGCGGCCATAAACCGCTTCGGTCAGAGGCAGGGTGGTTCCCAGTTTGGGATTGCCCACCAAAACTCCCGCTTCCCCGGCGGACAGGTTAACCGCATTGGCTCCCTTGAAAATGATGTCGCCCGCACCCATTTCGGGGGCCATGTCGAAAATGGTCTTGCCTTCTACACGCTGACCCTTTTGGATCACTACGTCGTACACGTTTCCCGATGCAGGCAGTTTTGCCCCGCGGGGTACGGTGGCGCCCCGATAGAAAAGGGGAAGCTCGTCTTCCACGCCGATTTTTTTGAGAAGTTCCCGGGCTACGTAACGGTTGGTGGTACCGGCAATCACCACGATGGTTCCCTGTTCCAGGGCTTCCTCCACCTCGGGCAGGGAGGCAATCGCTTTGGCGATCAGGGCTTTGCCCTGTTCCGGGGTAATCAAAATGGGGATCTGTTTCATATATTGTGCTCCTTTTCGGTTATTTTTGCTTAGTGTATCACACTTTCCCTGCCTTGTCAAAAGAAAGCTTGTCACCGGGGTCGAAGGAGCATTGCCGCCGCACTCCGGTCATCCCCGCCCCGATCCGAAACCCGTTTGCTTTTCATCAGGGCTTCACACAGGCTTTGGGGATCCCGTCCTTCAAAGCCCTCCAGCTCCCTCATCAGCGCCGCGTCCTCCAATCCATCCCCGGTGCCATCGGTCACCATGACCACCACGTCCCCTTCGGTCAGAATTTCCCGCTGTACCTTGATTTTTTCACCGTACAAACCGCTGTTTCCCACCCGTCGGGCCTTTCCCCGGCTCAATATGTAGGAGGGGGCCGCACCGCTTTTGAAAAACATGGCATTTCCGCCGTAAAGCTCCACCTCCAAAAGATCCACGGTGGCCATCACCATGCCGTCGGCAATCATGCGGGTTTCCAGGGCTGTACGAATCGCCTCCTCCGGATCGATGCCGCCTTTGATCAGTTTTTCCACCATATTGCCAAACCGCACACTCTCCCGGCGGGCTTCCTCCCCGGAGCCCATACCATCCGAAAGGAGCAGATAAAGCCGGTCCTCGGTTTGAAACCAACTGCCATAGTCGCCGTTTTTTTGACTGCCCCGTTTTCGCCGGGCGGCGGTGCCCAGGGTGTAATCGTATTGCAGGGCTTCCCGCAATAGAATGGTTCCCCATTCCCCCTCCCGCTGGATTCTATCCACCGTAAGCCGTCTCCCCGCCGCCCCCGTCAGGGTTTCCTCCAGGTGGTCCCGGAGCTTTTCAAACAAATCCTCCTGCCGGGTCTGAATTTCCAGCGAAAGCCTTCCCCGGAAGTCCCGGACCGCCACCACCCGGGCACGGATATCGTATTCTGCAAGCAGGGCTTCCAGTTCCCCCTCCAGACGGTAATCAAAACTGCAGTCCTCGTGTAAAATCTGGGCAGTCCTGCCAAACAACCGGCAAATGCCGTTATATTGGGATGCCAGAATCTCCATCCCCTCATTCAACCGGGCATTGTAGCTTTTTTGCACCCGGGAGGCAAACCAGATTCTGCCAAGCTCGGATGCAAAGCCCTCGTACCCCGGGCAAAACTCCCGAAAATGATCCGAAAGCTGCTCTGCATGAATCTCCCCCGTCCGTTCCAGCCTGGGTCTTACCTCCGCAAACTCCCGCTCCGCCACCCCATCGGAGACGCATTCGCTTCGCCGGGGACATTGGGTGCAGATCTGCTCCCGAATGGCCGGAACGATCAACTGCTCCGGGAAGCTTCTTTTCATGGCCACCGTCTGCTCCGACACCATCATATACGCCTCCGCCGCCGCATAAAGCCGATCGTACATCTGCCGCCGGAGGTATTCGGTGTGTCCGTCCTCGGTTTTTACCATGGGCTTCGCCGCCGTCCCGCTGCCCAACGTTATCCGTTCCCCTGCCGCCGAAAGGAAGCCCGGCAACACCAGAAAGAGCGACGTTCCCACCATATACTCATACAAGGAGGCAAGGGAAAACTGCTCTCCCCCGGCGGCCCGTCCCCATACCGTCACAGCCGCCCCCGCCGCCAGGAAGGACAAAGCGGTCAGAAGCTTTCCGAATCTGCAAAACACCCCGCCAAATACCCCGGCAAGGGCCATAGTCAGAGCATAAAAGGGGGTAAAGCCAAAGGTCATGTCACAGGCAAGCCCGCTCATAAGCCCCGCTGCCATCCCCGCCCGGATGGATTGACGCCGCCTGATTTGCCACAAAACCATCAGGATACAAAGGCTCCGCCCCACCGAAACCCCATACACCAGCACCGGGCACAGCGCCCCGAGAGAAAGAGCCTGCAGAATATACTTCGCCTCCGCCGACAGCTCCCCCGCTTCCCGGCTGACGGCCATCCGGAACAAATACGCGCCCAGGGTGGCTAACATCACCTCGGCCACGTACAAAACCCAGGTCACGCTGTCCCCCCGCCCTTCCAGAGCCCCTATCAAACCCATCACAGCGGTGGCAGCCCCCGCAAGCAGGCAGGGGTAGAGCTTCCCTTCCGACGGCATCACCCATTTCAAAAGGGGAGACGTCACCAGGACTATCATGCACGCAGCCAGATATTTTGCCCCGATGCCGCTCCCCAGCAAACTGGCGTAGCCCCCAAGCACCCCCGCCAGGGCCAGTACCACCGACCGGTCCCCTGCCAAGGCCGAAAGGAAGGCCACCCCAAAGGGGGCATAGCTCCCAAACACCACACACCGGGAAAGCAATGCTCCCGCTCCCAGCGTTGCCAGGGCAGAAACCACCCGCCGCAACGGTCTGGATGACATCCAATACCTCCAAAGGGCCTCCCGGCTTGTCCGTATCTGTTCGTTCATACTCGCTTCATCCTCTCTTCTTTCCGATTCCCCATGATTGTAACAGCATTTGCCCGCAATTTTTAGCGATTGGAGGCGGCTTTTCCAAGAAAATCACGCCAATGCTTGAAACAGAACCGCTTTTTGTGTTACAATGGTATGGAAAGGAAGGACGCACCCTGCAATCCTCTCCTTATAAATCAAAATCGTCTCATGCTCCCCCTTCTTTGGGGAAAGAATACCGATAGACAGGAGAAGACTATGGCTTTTCAGGCAGAACTTGTGAAGAACCAGCTTTGCGATTGGATCCGCACCTGGTTTGAGAAAAACGGCCCCGGATGCCCCGCCGTTTTGGGCATTTCCGGCGGCAAGGACAGCTCCATTGTGGCCGCCCTGTGCGCCGAAGCCCTGGGAAAGGACCGGGTTTTCGGTGTTTTGATGCCCAATGGCGTCCAGCCCGACATCCACGTTTCCGAAGAGTTGGTGGAATTCCTTGGCATCCCCCACATCACCGTCAATCTCCACGATTCCTTCACCGCCCTGTGCCGGGAAATGGAGGCCTCGGTGGGTCCCCTGTCCCGCCAGACCACGGTAAACCTGGGGCCCCGGATGCGCATGGCCACGGTATACGCCATCTCCCAGAGTGTGAACGGCCGGGTTGCCAACACCAGCAATCTTTCGGAATACTACGTGGGCTACTCCACCCGCTACGGCGACTCCTGCGGAGACTTTGCCCCCCTGCTTTCCCTGACGGTGACCGAAGTCAAGGCCATCGGCCGGGTACTGGGTCTGCCGGAGCATTTTATTGAAAAGCCCCCCTCCGACGGGCTGACCGGCAAAACCGACGAGGACAATCTGGGCTTCCGTTATGCCACCCTGGATGAATACATCCGCACCGGCGTTTGCCCCGACGAAGATGCCAAGACCAAAATTGACCGGCTCCACCGGATCAACAGCTTCAAGCGGGAACCCATGCCGGTTTTCCCCTACCAACCGGAATAATCCCCTTCAAAAAGGAGCATCATCATGCAAAAACGCTATTCCATCGGCGTGGATTTCGGCACCCTTTCGGGCCGCGCTATCCTTTACGACCTTTCCACCGGGAATTCCCTGGCTTCGGCTGTTATGGATTACCCCCACGGTGTCATGGACCGGGAACTGCCGGACGGCACGCCGCTACCCGCGGATTTTGCCCTGCAGCACCCGAAGGATTATCTGGAGGTATTGTCCGCCATCCTGCCCAAGGTAATCGCCGACGCCGGCGTGAACCCCCGGGACGTAATCGGTTTGGGGCTGGATTTCACCACTTGCACCCTGATTCCCGTCACGGCAGACGGCACCCCCCTCTGCTTCCTTCCGGAATACCAAAATAACCCCCACGCCTTCCCAAAACTTTGGAAGCACCACTCCCCCGAAGCCGACGCCCAAAGAGCCACCCGCATCGCCAAAGAGCGAAACGAAGCCTTTCTGGCCCGCTACGGAGGCAAAATCTCCACCGAATGGTTGCTGCCCAAAATGATGGAAACCCTGCGGCTTGCCCCGGAAATCTACCACACCGCCGCCTACTTTGTGGAAGCCATGGACTTTATGGTGTGGCAACTCACCGGAAAGCTGACCCGTTCCGCCTCCGCCATGGGCTACAAAGCCCTGTGGCATAAGAGAGAAGGCTTCCCTTCCAGGGATTTCCTGACCGCCCTGGCTCCGGGTCTTGAAAATCTGTATGACGAAAAGCTTGCGGGCCCCATACTGCCCCCGGGCAGTCTCGCGGGAACCATCACCCCCGAAGCCGCCGAAGCCTTTGGTTTGGCCCCCGGCACCGCCGTGGCGGTGGGCATGCCCGATGCCCACGTGGCCGCCAGCGCCCTGCAGGTCACTACCCCGGGCACGCTCTTTTGCTTGCTTGGCACCTCCGGCTGTCACATGCTGCTGGGGGACAAAGAGGCCGACGTTCCCGGCATCTGCGGATTTGTGGAAGACGGCATTATGCCGGGCTTTTACGGATATGAAGCCGGACAGAGCTGTTTTGGGGACCTTTTCGGTTGGTTTGTGGACCATCAGGTTCCCGCCGCCTACCAAGCCCAGGCCGCCGAAAGGGGCGTCAGCATCCATACTCTCCTGACCCAAAAAGCCTCCACCCTGTCCCCCGGAGAATGCGGCCTTCTGGCCCTGGATTGGTGGAACGGCAACCGGAGCATCCTGGTGGATTTCGACCTTTCGGGTATGATTTTGGGTATGACCCTTTTGACCCGCCCGGAGGAAATCTACCGTGCCCTTTTGGAAAGCGCCTG
>JAFYNU010000150.1 GCA_017547975.1 Clostridia bacterium | reverse complement strand
GTATACCAAAAGCTCGGCATCCCGGCTTTGCACAATGGCGGCATACAGCAATACGGTGGCCAGTAATACGGCGTACAGGATTCTGGAACGAATCAGTCTCATGCTTTTTCCAGGGTGGGGATTGCCACATCGGAAACAATCCCGGCAAGGATGGCGGTGGCACTGCGGCCGGCAATGATGGCTTCCTTCTTAAGGACCAGTCGGTGGGCCAAAACGTAGGGGATCATACGGGTGATATCATCGGGGCAGACGAAACTGCGTCCGTCCATGTAAGCCACAGCCTGTGCCGCCTGCATCAGGGCGATGGTTCCACGGGGGCTGATACCCAGAGAAAGATCCCGGTGATAACGGGTGGCGGAGACGATTTCCACCATGTAACGCAAAAGCTCGGGTTTGATGGAAACCTGCCGGACCTCTGCCTGCAATTCGGCAAGTTCGGCGGCGGTAAGGACGGGGGACAGCCCATCAAGTGCCCGCTCGGAGTTCATATGCATACGAAGGATGATCTCTTCTTCGTCTTTCTCGGGGTAACCCACTCGGACCTTCAGCATGAAACGGTCCAACTGGGCTTCCGGAAGGGGATAGGTTCCCTGCAGATCGATGGGGTTTTGGGTGGCAAGCAACATGAAGGGTTCGGGGATTTTGTAGGATTTGCCGTCTACGGTAACCGAACGTTCTTCCATGGCTTCCAGCAGACTGGATTGGGTTTTGGGGGAAGCTCGGTTAATTTCGTCCGCCAACACAATCTGGCTCATGACCAGCCCCAAGTGATAGCTGTATTCTCCCTTTTTCTGGTCAAACATGGTATAACCGGTAATATCGGAAGGCATAACGTCGGGGGTGAACTGAATTCGCCGGAAGGTTAATCCCACCGATCGAGCCAGCGAAAGTGCCAGGCTGGTTTTGCCGACACCGGGAACGTCTTCCACAAGAACGTGTCCCCGGCAAAGCAGGGCACAGGTCAAAAGCTCAGCCACGTCCCGCTTGCCGATGACAACCTGGCTCATGCTATGGATCAATGCCTGTAGTTTATCTCTGTTTGCCATTTGTGTTACTCCTTTTATATGCCAAGAATCGTTTTCCTTCGGTTTGGTCTGCCTTTATCATATCATAAATGGAAAGAGAACGCAACCTTTCTTTATGACGAAACAGGAAAGCATTTTGCTCCCCTGTTTCGCAAATTATTAGGTGTAATTTTTATCGATCTTGACTACGGTGTAGTAGGTTTCGTCCAAAGCCCGAATCATTTGAGAAATCTTTTGGATTATGGCATTGTCATTCCAGGGAAGACCATAGGGAACCACGGCATCGAAGATGAGGTTGGTATGGGAAGGACCCCGTACCACACGGAAGTCATGGATGGTGATTCGTTCATCAATGGAGGACACCAAAAGAATGACCTTATCCCGCAGTTCCAGGGTAAAACTGTCTTCGTCTTCCACCGGGTCCATGTGGATCACCGCTTCGCAGCCAAAACGGGATGCCAGTTCTCGTTCTGCGTTGTCGATGATGTCGTGAATGGCAATGAAATCGGAGTGGCAGGAAACCTCCGCATGCAGGGATACCATTATACGTCCCACACCGTAATCGTGTATGATCAGGTCGTGGATACGAAGGATTTCGGGGTTTTCCAGAACCGCTCTTTCGATATTTGCCACAAGTTCCGGGGAGGGAGGCTGGCCCAAAAGGGGATACAGCGTTTCCCGGGCAGCCTGAAGACCGGCCCAGAAGACCAGGGCGGAAACCAGTGCACCGCACCAACCGTCCACCTGCCAGGAAAACAAATCGGAAAGCAGGGTGGCAATCAAAACTACCAGGGTGGCCGCCGAGTCACTCAAGCAATCGGTGGCTACCGCCCGGATGGCGGCAGAATCGATTTTTCGTCCAAAGTAGTTGTTGTAGTATGCCATGTAAAGCTTTGTCAGAATCGAAACAACCAGGATACCGTATACCAAACCGCTTGCCTGGGGCAGGGTGGGATGCAGTATTTTATCCACGGCATCGGTAAAAAGCTCGATACCCATAAGCAGGATGGCCAGGGATACGATCATACCGCTGATGTATTCGAACCGCCCGTGGCCAAAGGGATGCTCCGGGTCGGGCTTTTTGCCCGCCAGACGGAATCCGATGATGGTCACAAGGGAGGAAGCACCATCGGAAAGGTTGTTGATGGCGTCGGCGGTGATGGCCACCGACGCACTGACGATCCCGGCAAAAAGCTTGATGGCAAAGAGGATCAAATTAAAGATGATACCCAAAACTCCACAGAATACGCCGTACTTGCGGCGTACCTCCGGAT
Organism: Clostridia bacterium; assembly: GCA_017547975.1. Taxonomy (GTDB): domain Bacteria; phylum Bacillota; class Clostridia; order Oscillospirales; family QAMX01; genus RUG11797. Next base: position 4,807 of record JAFYNU010000150.1, on the reverse strand, counting down.
CCTGGGGATCCAGATCGGGAGAAATCCAGCGAGAAACAATGCGGTTTAGCAAGAGGCCTCCTTGTTATACCCGGTGCAGATCCCGGTAATCCATGTAATGATTCCAGTCGGTGCGTAAGAGGTAGTGGCCGCCGGAACGCATGTGGTAACCGATCGTACCCTCGTGGAAGGCCTTGTCGCAAACAGGGGATTCCACGTCGCAAATGAATCCGGTTTTGCCAAAGGCACTCCATGCGGGGGATGCGGCATGGCAGGCCAAAAGCTCGCTTGTGGGATCGGCCCATTCGTCATCAATGGCACTGCCGACCAGGAGATGGCGGGGGGCAATGGTAGCAAAGAGGAAGTGGGAATCGAAAACCAACTCTTCCGCAGGAACACCCCGGAGCTTCGACATGTTGGGGCAGAACCAATAGGGGAACACGTCGGTCATACCCGATAGGGATTCGCCGATTTTTCCCCGGTTCAAAGCGGCGCCGCCGCAGCCGGACTCGTTGGAAATGGTGACGATGAAGCGCTCGTCACTGGCACCGGCCCACAGGGCAGTCTTGCCCAGACGGGAAAGACCGATGACGGCAACCCGGTCGGCATCCACCTCCGGCAGGGTCAGAATGGCATCCAGAACGCGGCTTGCGGCAAAGGCCCACACGCAAAGCTTACCCCAGGCGTTGCCCTGGGCAGCACGGCTGGCGGAATACATAGCCATCAGACCGTCACCGTCGGCCGAATCGCTGGTAACGTCGGTGTAGCAGAAGGCGGCAACACCGTAACCCCGATCTACGATTTCTTCGGTGGGCATCAGACGGTTGGGAGATTCCTTTTCGAAATCAATGTGAACGAAGAAGGGAACCTTGGTTTTGCCGGCAGGGGCTGCATAGTGGAAGGGGAAGGCGAAATACCCTTTTTCGGTTTCGAAACCCACCGAATAGGTGCGGGTGACAATCTTTCCGCCGTAGTCGGCGGATTTTTCCTTCAGCAGGGAAACCTCCACCTTTTCGGGGGCGGGGGGCATCACGCCGTAAAGACAATCCTGCATGATTTTGTAGAGTTCCTTCTGGGCGGCTTTGGCCTCCTCCGGATTGGTCATGGGGGGCAGGGCAGGAATGTTGCGTTCGATTAAAGCTTTCATGGAAAAGTTCCTCCATTATTGTATCCGTAACATACGGAAAATATTTTCGCAGGTGTGATAAAGGGCCTTTTCAGCCTCTTCCGGCGAGGGAAGCGCATTGGGTTTGTAACGAGTGCAGGGGAAAACGGCATGGACTCCGGCATCGTAAATAACGTCACTTTCTTCCGCCATGCCGCAAACCACCAGCAAGGGGACTCCTTTTATCCTGGATTGCTTTGCGATGCCGCCGATGACCTTGCCCATGACCGACTGGTGGTCCAGCTTGCCTTCGCCGGTGATGACCAGATCGGCCCATGCGAGGGCTTCGGGAAGGCCAACCGCCTGGGAGATCAGGTCAAATCCCCCTGCAAGTTCGCCCCCAAGTACGGACTTCACCGCAAATCCCAATCCGCCTGCGGCACCCGCACCGGGAGCGGCGGCGAGATCGGAGGCAATGATACCGGATGCGTGACGAAGACCCTGATCCAGCATTTCCACCATTTCGGGGTCGGCTCCCTTTTGGGGTCCGTAAATGGCGGCGGCACCCATGGGGCCGTAAAGGGGATTTGTTACGTCACACAGGGCTTTCACCCGGGGAAGGGGGAAAGAAGGACCGCTAAAGGAAGCAAGATCGGAAAGGGTTTTGCCCACCGGAACGTAGGTTTCTCCGTTCTTATTATAAAATGTAAAGCCAAGGGCGGCAAGCATGCCAAGACCCATATCGTTTGTGGCGCTCCCCCCAAGACCGAGAAGGATGGTCTCAGCGTGGGCGGCGGCGTCCCGGATCAGCTCTCCCACTCCAAAGGTGGTGGTAGCGGAAGGATCCCGGCGGGAAGTTTTTTCCAACCCGCAGGCTTCGGCCGATTCCACGTAGGCGGTTTTTCCATCGGGAAGGAGCATGTAGCCTGCCTCCAGGGGAACGCCGTCGGGACCTGTAACCGTGAGGGTACGGCGGGTGGCGCCCCAAAAGGCGAAGCACTCGCTGGAACCTTCTCCTCCGTCACTCATGGGGAGCAGGCGACCCTCCACCCCAGGCAAAACGGCCTGGGCGGCAGACCACACGGTGGTTGCAACCCGTTGGGCACTGAGCGTTCCCTTGAAGGAGTCGGGACAAATCAATAATTTCATGGGAGATTCTCCTGTTTTTCTGTGCAATCAAGCTTCTTCGAGAACAAATTCCAGGGTCAGAAGACCGGCTTTCCGCAGGGAGAAATCCACCCTGCCATCGGTGTGGGCAAGGGAAGCCAGACGGGTCTCCTCCAGGTTGGTTTCGTAAACCTGGGCGATTTTCTTGCCCGGGAAGGTAAAGGTCAGGGATCCCTGGGCTTCGCCCGTACCGTAATTCAGCACGCGGAGAATGACGCTGTCCCGCATAAGAGCCTTTTTCATGGCGGTAACCATCAGATTCTTGCCGGAAAGGGACAGAACACTGCCTTTGTCGGGAAGGAAGACCTCTCTCTTGGGTTCGCCGGGCATGACCGAGGTTTCTTCCGCACGGGTCAGCTTTACCTTCGGCGGGGTCAGGAAGCCCTGCATATCCCCGTAGATTTCCCGCCAATCGCCATCGTGGGGGAAGATGGCCAGGTTGTAGACCAGTTTGCCCTGTTCCTCTGCGGAATGCATGCGGTAATCGGGATTTTTCAGCAGGGAGGCGTTGTCAATGTTATCCATCGCCCGGAGCATGGTCAATGCCAGCACCCGGTCATGGGTATCGGTGCATTCGTATTCGTAAATGCCTTCGGCGGCCACCGAAAGGCCGCAGTTCGATTCGGCCACGTCGCAGAAATCCTGCATGGGGTGGGTGGCGTAGCTTTCTTCCCAGGGGGTGACAAACTCTTCCACGGCAATAGGGCGCTCCACCACGTCGAAGGGCTGACCGCCCCGGGCGACCTGTGCCTTGGAAAGGCCGGTGGGGAAGAGCAGACGGAGCCGGTGGTCCTTGACTCCCGAAAGAATTTCCGCTTGGGCTTCCAGGCGGCGGGCATCGGCTTTCAAAACCAGGGTGATCCTGGTCTGGATTTCCCCCAGCTCCTGGCTTCGGGCGGTGCGCAGGTCGTTGAGACCGGCGGGAACCCGCAGGGTTTGGATGATTTCGAAGGCAGTGCCAAGGGGACCGTCGTAGATGCGGCGGATATCCGCGGGCTGACCCATGGAGTAGCATACCCGGTCGGTCTTGGGACGCACGTGAATATAGGCGTTACCCACCTCTCCGTCGTCTTCCCAAAGGAAGAGGGAGGAGTAGGTTTTGCAGGTTTTCTTGTCATAAAGATTGACCCGGCCGTCGGAGGTGATTTCGGCGGAAAGGTCTTCGTTTTCCATGCGGGTCATGGAGGCCAGGTAATGCTTTTGCAGATTGCCCATGGTGGTTTTGGGGGCGGCCTTGCGGAAGGCAAGTTTTACGTAACCCATACCGGCTACCTCCGGCAGGTCGCAAAGCATCACCACCCGGGTGGCGGGGGTCCAGACGGGGTGTCCCCGGCGGGGGTTGTAGCGCACGTCATCCATGGGGAAGGAATCGATCACCTGGATGGGAACTTCCCGTCCGTCTGGGGTTTCCAGGGTGAAGCTTCCGTCCCCAAGACCTCTGGGAATGGTCAGGGTGACCTTTTGGATCCCCTTCTGCGGGAAGGAGGTGGTGTTAAAAATCCAGATGCCGGGATCGCCGCCTGCGGCCATCACTGCCCGGAGGGAGTCCTCCCGAACCTGGTTGCCCAGCGATTCGGCGCACACGTAGCGAGCCATTACCTGCTGGTAAACCTCGTCCACCGAAGTACAGCCAAGGCTATCGTGGGCGTGGTTTTGGAGTACGTATTCCCAAGCCCGGTCCACGGCCCAGGCGGGGTAGGGCTTGCCCGAAAGCCAGCCCATCAGGGCGGCGGGTTCCAACCGACGTTCCAGGGTGCGTTCGGTCTGATAATGCTTCAGTTTTTGGGAGGGGTGGCAGGAATGGGTGGAGGAAAGCAGGTCGCCGGGCCACATCAGCTCGCCCGTTACCTTTCCCAGGGAAAGGGCACGCTCTGCATAGTCCTTTTTTACTGCATCAAAAAATTCTTCCGGGGTGCTTTGGCGGACCGTCAGGTCGGGAGCCAGGGTTTCCACCAGGGGGAGAACCTCCAGGATGTCCTCCTGGGCAAAAGCGTGGTCAACACCGTTGAGCCACATGAGCTGGTTGGTATCCGCCTTGGGCTCCCGAAGCTTTCTCAGTGCCTCGATTTTATTCTTCAGGCCGGGGCGGGAGATCGGGTCCCCGTCAATGACTTCGGTGTAATCCTCGAAGGTTGCGGGCAGGTCGGTGGCTTCGCCGTAGCCGTCGTTGGTCCAAAGCATCCAGATGGCGCTTCCGTCGGGGGATTCCCAAACGAAGGCACTGCGGGCTTCGGGGGGCATACCCCGCCAGGCAATGGCGCCGCCAATCCCGAAGCCTGCCAAAATCTGCGGGGTCTGGGATGCGTGGCCGAATTCGTCCACCTCGTAGCTGAAACGCATGGCGGGTCCCAGCTTTTCGGTTTCCCGCAGACCGTACTGCAGATTGCGGACCATGGCTTCGCCGCTGACCAGGGTTTCCAGGGGCTGGCTGTACCAGGGACCTACCTTCAGTTGGCCCTTTTCCATCAGGAGCTTCACCCGCTCCCGGTTTTCGGGCCGCACGTCCAGGTAATCCTTCAGCATCATGAACTGACCGTCCATGACGAAGCGGTATCC
>JAFYNU010000149.1 GCA_017547975.1 Clostridia bacterium | reverse complement strand
TTGGCAAAAACATCGGCGGCACCATGGGTACCCCCTACGAAGGAAACAGAGAGATTCAGGATATCCAGGGCTTTGTCACCGAGCCCGGTGTGGTACTGCCCAACGACGACCTGGACCTGCAGTTGGTATGGCTCCGGGCGGTGGACGAGCAGGGCATTGAAAACGTGAATGAACAGGTTCTGGGTGAATACTGGGTCACCTACATCGGTCCCTCCTGGAACGAATACGGCAAGGGCAAGAGCAACATGCGGGAAGGTCTTGTGCCCCCTCTGTCGGGCGAAGTCTACAACGATAACTGGAAGCACTCCAACGGCGCCTGGATCCGCACCGAAATTTGGGCTTCCCTCTTCCCGGGTCTTCCCGAAAGAGCCGTCCGCTACGCCTTCTACGACGCCTGCGTGGACCATGGATTCAACGAAGGCAGTTATGCCGCCATCTTCGTGGCTGCTCTGGAAAGCGCTGCCTACATCTATAACGACCTGGATACCCTTTTGAACATCGGTCTTTCCAAAATCCCCGCCGATTGCCGGGTGGCCAACGCGGTGAAGCTGGTACGGGAAGAATACGCCAAAGGCACCGATTGGAAAACCGTTCGCCAGATGCTGGTGGAACAGAGCGCCGATATCGGCTGGTTCCAAGCTCCCGCCAACGTGGCTTACGTGGTTTTGGGCCTGCTTTACGGCGAATGCGACTTCAAAAAGAGCATGATCCTGGCCATCAACTGCGGCGACGACACCGACTGCACCGGTGCCACCCTGGGCTCTATCCTGGGCATTATGTATGGTTCCGCCGGTATTCCCCAGGATTGGGCAAGCTACATCGGCGATGCCATCATCACCAAGTGCAATCTCCAGGGTCACGGTAACTGGCCCGCCACCAACACCGAACTTACCGAATACGTTATGGATATGATTCCGGTGACCACCCGCAAGTTCCGCTACTACAACCCGGAACATGGCAACAGTCGCATGTCCTACGGTTATTCCGGCGTCAAGCCCGAGCACCAGATCGTCATCGGCGATACAGACGATTTCTCCGAAGTAACTCCCGACGACTACGTGGGTGACGTTTTCGTGCGGAATATGTTCGACCGCTCCCACTACTCCTTCCGGGCCATGGGCATCATGACCGAGGTGTGGGTGGAGCTGGACAAGGCCCCCGAAATCACCGAAAACGGCACCATTTCCGGCCGTATCGTGGTCACCAACAAGGCCATGCACAACCAGATGCACTACCACCTCCGCTGGATTCTGCCGGAGGGCTGGAGCGCCAGCTACAAGAAAAACGTGTCCTGCGACTATCCCTGGTCGGATTACACCGCCGAATCGATTTCCGCCTTTACCATCACCGCCGGCGAGCGGGTGGAAGCCACCAACCGCCTGGTGCTGGAAGTCAGCTCGGTGGGCCGTCCCACCTGCGTGTACGTACCGGTGGTATTGATTGGATAAGATATAACAGAATAAAGCGACAATTGCCCCGGGCTGTGAAAGGCACAGCCCGGGGCAAGTTTTTTGAGAAATGGACAATGGAATAACAATTGACAATTATGGTATCGAGATAAATCCCTTTGGGGATTTTCGATATACGACTACGGCGTTCGATATGTGCTGACGCACTCGATATGCAAAAGCGAAAATATATCGAGTCAACAGGGTTGACATATCGACAGAAAAATACATAAGAGCAAGCCGTAGGGCGGGGGTTTACTCCCGCCGCGGCAATACCGCGG
>JAFYNU010000148.1 GCA_017547975.1 Clostridia bacterium | reverse complement strand
GATCGGTATCCAGTACGTTCAGTTCTTCATACTGCTTCATAACCGCGATATGATTCTCGGTGAAACGGCTGATGAGCAAATGGGCGTACTCGGGATCATCATAAAGATCCATCAAACTGTTTTCAATACCGTGGAAGCGGGGGATCTGATCCCAGGAAGCAAGATAAAGTCCGACACCTGCTTTTTTCACCGGCATGATGTCGTGGAATACCTCGTCCGCAAAGGTTAGGCGTTCGGCGGTGGCTTCCTTGTCGTAGGTGATGACAGGAGTTTTAATCCTGGAGAGGAAGGCATCCGCATCGGGAATAATGTCCAGATATTGATGTGCCATGATATCGGTGCCGGTGGTAGCTTTAATCAGGTTTTCGTCGGTTACAAGTCCGTTGCCGCTGTCGTGTAAAACGACAGGAGTGCGGTAGTAATCGTGAAGAGCATAATCTCCCTCGAAATATTTGAATTGGAAAATGGCTCGACGAAGCTCGGTCTCTAAGGTGCGGGCTCTGGGGTCCTGGGTCTTAAGCATGAGTTCGGGGTTATCAAAATATTCGCCCCAGGGTACTTCGAAAACAAGCACAGGAGGACGACGGATCTCCAGGGCATTGTGGGAACGATACAGCTCTTTTCGTGCGGCAGAGCGCCCATCCAGGGCATAAACGGCGTACTCACGGGCGAGTTCCCGCAAAATCTCCAGATCTTTCATGGTATTCTCCTTTGTTAAGATGATCAATAATTGATGTCGGGGAAATATTCCTCGGCAAAATCAACGTTGGTAACCACAAATTTCTTTCCTTTCAGGTAGGAAAGAATGCCTTGGTAATCCGAAAGAGTGAAAACAAGCTTGTAGGAAAAGAGTGCCTGGTACTTTCTTCGGCTGCGCTCGGTACCGTATTTTCCGTCCCCAAGCAACGGGAAGCCGGCATGTGCCATTTGGGCACGGATCTGGTGAGTACGGCCTGTAATCAGGTGGCATTCACACAGACTGAGTCCGTTCTTGGTTGCAAGGCGACGGTATTCGGTGATGGCGGTTTTTGCGTCCTCAAAGGGCTTGTCCCTGACGATGACGCGGTTTTCGTTTTCCAGCTTCTTCAAATACCCCTTCAGAGTTCCCTTTTCGTTTGGAATTCCATGCACAAGACAGAGATAATACTTATCGATATCTCGGACACGTATGATTTCATTCATATCCCGCAGAGCCTCGGCAGTTTTTGCGGCAATGACAATACCCCCGGTGTTGCGGTCAATGCGATTGCAAAGAGCGGGGGCGAAGGAGGTTTCCAACCCCGGATTCCAGGAACCTGTGGTAAGGCAATGATATTTGATCCGATTGATCAGCGTATCGGGGTTTTTGGTATCATCTTCGTGAACCGAAAGACCGGCTTCCTTCACAGCAAGGATGATATGGTCGTCTTCATAAAGAATATTCGGAAGTTTGCCGGAAGCCAGATAGTCATCCTTATCTCCGGCGGTGGTCAGAAAACGATCTTGAATATATAGAGAGATTTCATCTCCCTCCGATAAACGGATATTTCCCTCAGCACGTTTCCCATTGAGCTTGATGGCTTTGGTCCGGATAAATTTGGCACACATGCCGGAGGGGAGAGCAGGAAAGGCTTTTAGAAGGAATCGATCCAACCGTTGTCCTGCGTCATTTTTGCCGATGGTGATAGATTTCATAAGCAATCCTGTTAATGGTTGAAATGAGGAATAAGATGGTGTATAATAAGCAAAAAAGGAGGGGATAGCTTGACGGGTACCCACGATGGACATCGCAGTAGAATGATGAAAAAGGTGAGGGAAAACGGATTTGAGGGGCTGGAAGAACACGAAATCCTGGAAGTGTTGTTGTTTTATGCTATCCCAAGAAAGGACACCAACGAGCTGGCCCATCGGCTCATTAAGAAATTCGGGAGTTTAAATGCCGTTTGTGAAGCTCCGATGGTAAGCTTGTGTGAGGTGGATGGTGTTGGGGAAGCGGCGGCGACTTTCATCCGACTGATTCCGGAGATATCAAGGGCATATCACCTTTCGAAGGTGAGAAATATTAAGGTGATCGGTTCCTGCGCCGATGCGGGAGAGTTTTTGAGCCCCTACTTTATCGGCTTGGAAAAGGAACGATTCTACATGGTCAGCATGGATAGCGCCGGCAAGGTACTTGGAGTTGATCTGATCAACGAAGGAACCTTGAATTATGCAGTGGTAGACGTGCGGAAGATTGTAGAAATCTCCCTACAGTATAAGGCGACGAAGGTCATTGTTGCGCACAACCACCCAAGATCGGTT